>NZ_JAKKRK010000051.1:0-62005 GCF_025654545.1 Shewanella sp. SM20
ATCGGTCCACCCACCCCAATCAACTGAGTTTTCGGGATGCGGCGAGTTATATCATCTTCAAGTTGACACAACTGCCATCACAAACACCGGGGAATGTCCCGAGAGACGTATTGGATATAGAACGAAATGCACGGCAATTTAAGCTGGATGGTAAACGGGAAAGGGCATATCCACGAGTTCTTAAAATGAGCAAAAACAAGTTTCCGGTTAGACCAAAGAAAAATGCCGTTCACTCTTAAGTGAACGGCATTACTCGGTAGCCCCTTTTATTGAATACCACGAAAACCAGCAAATTCAGATGTACCTACCGCACACACAGGGCAACCGTGATGGCACTGCTCGCTGGTTTTATGAAGATGGCACGATACGTACAATTTCTGAATATGAAGTTCGTGATGGCCAAGGCTACCTCAAAGAGTCCAGCTTTTATAATAACAAAGGGATCCTCGAATCCTATCAGAGTCACTCGAATACCCGCTGCGGCTATAATCTTGATAATAATCAAAGGGAATACTATCAAGAAGGTATCGCCGATACTCGCATCGAATACTATGAAGATGGCGCCATTCGCTGGTTACTCACCCGTACGCAAGGGGATTTATTTAGCTCTAAATCCTTATCCCCTCAAGGTTTAATTTTAGAAACTGGCACAATCCAAATTACTAATGGTCGTTACCTCGATATCGGCCACTGGCAACGTTTTACGCCCCAAGGAAAAGTGTACCGCGAAGCCTGGCTAGATGAACAAGGCCAACTGATAGAAAGCCGTCACTACTTTGATTTTCATGAAAATATAGCAACTCAGGAAGATGAAGAACCTGAATGGGATAGCCCAGAAAATCCTAGTTATGACTATGATGAAGACGATGCTGATGGGCAAAGTAACGGACCAAATAACCGTACGGATGACAGCGAACATCATGCTAGCAATAGTAGAAATAACGCATATTTATCTCGTCAGAAGTATCACGCCCCCAATGGCAATACCGCGACAAAACAGCGAGAAGATAAAACAATAGCAGATGTCGCCACTCACACCGAAGAACCCATATTGGCTTATCACTTAAAATTTGATGATGAAAGCAAGCTTTATGCAATGAAACGCTATCATCCCAATCGCCAGATTGCCGAAGAAGGTAATTTACAAATTCAGGGACAGGAGCAATTCTGGGTCGGCATCCACAATCAATACGATGAGCAAGGCAAACTCAAGCTTTCCGAAACCTATACTATGGCGGGCGAACCGATAGAGCACTCCACTAGCACAAGTAGGATAGTGTTAAATTAATCAAGCAGATTTGAATCACACTCGATAGCGAGGATAGGTAAGCCCAGATAAAACTTGGCTTACCTTACTCACATTAACCGTCAGCTTGCGATAACAATTCCAAGCTTGATAGCACTAAATGAATCTAAGTCGCAGCACTAAGACTAAAGTGCAAAAAAACTAAAGTGCAAAAAAACTAAAGTGCAAAAGTAGCAATAGTCTTTTGAATACCCACGACATCCGTGCCACGCTTGAGTTCTTTGACTAAAGGTTCGCTCTGGCCTGAGATCCAAATTTTAAGCTCGGCATCCATATCAAAATGCCCTGTCGTTTCCACTTCAAAATGGGTAATGGATTTATAAGGTATTGAATGGTAAGTAACCTTCTTACCTGTAAGTCCCTGCTTATCAATTAAGATCAGGCGTTTATTGGTGAAAATAAACAAATCACGGATCACTTTGTAGGCGAGTTTTAATTCTTCTTGAATGCCCATGATAGGCCTTAATTCCTCGGCTAATTCCTGTAAATCAACCTCAGCAGCATTACCGAGTAAACCGTCTAACAATCCCATTTTAATATCCCTTATTATTAATATTATTTTCAATAAGATATCTGCTCATTACCGCATGTGCAATATAGGGCTTTGATGAAAATATGGGAGTGGCGATGGTGAGAGCAACATCAATGAGAAGTAGGCTGTTATAGGCGCGCAGATGCAAGCTGAATAGGTGCTAGGAGCATTGCACTCGGGCAATGCTCCTAATGACAAATATTAAAGGTGCTTCTGGCCTCGCACTTGACGGTTTTCGCCGACCACCATCATTTCGCATTTAGGGCAGTCGAATACCAACTTGAGCACATCATTGCCGATTTCAAGCACCATAGGATCGGCCTTGATGCCTGGTACTTCCTTCGGACACAAATTAAAGTTAAAGCGCAGACAATGCTTAGTGATCATCAATGGCACGTCTTCGGTGACGCCATTTTTCTCATAGGTGTCTTGGATCTCAATTACGCCGTGGCGTTGATAAAAATCCTTAGCCTTTTCGTTGGCAACATTACCTAAGTAACTCAAATGCTTGACGGGATAGACTGCATCTTGATTATGCTTCCACGGCAATGGACGCACATAACCTTGCACACGAGCAGCCTCTAGAGCGGCCACACCATCACGGCGCAGACCATTGAGCACAGATGCAGGCAAGAACCAAGCTTGGGCCGTATCGATACTAATGCTACGGGCAACAAAGTCGGTACTGCCGAGCTTACCCAGCTGAGTGCGAGTATTTTGTAAGGTCTTATCGACATCAGTCGCAGGCGTCTTCTCTACCACTAAATTCACTGTGGCTGTAAGGCCATAGATATCCGTCAATGTCAGTGCCAGTCCTTCTTGGGTGTCGCTCAACCGTAAATCGACGCCGATAATCCGCTTAGAAGATTCTTTCGATAACAGGGCTTCGAAGGCTTGGTTATGGTTACGGTACAAAGTCATGCCGACCTTTAAATCCTTTGGCACCTGCAATATATGCAGTTTTAACCCTTCGGCGCGGTTAACCCGCAGGCCTTGCAGCTTGTCATCGGATTGTTTTGCCATAGCAAAATTCGCGGGGAAAAACGCTAAGCCATCGCCGTTATTAAACTCATGGGTCGAACTCACTTGGATAAAGTCTTTACCTATGCTGACCACTTTACCGACTTCTTCGCCTATGTATTTGGGCGAGCGAAAATCTTTAATTCCTTGGCTACGTTCGTTAACAAAGTAATCTGTACTGCCACGGTTAAAGGTCTTTTCAGGATCAGGGGTAAAACTATGTTCGCAGCGGCCGTGGGATGAAGCCTTAAACTCAGGGCGACGCGCCATAATCGCATCCAGCTTTTGGCGATAATGCGCGGTGACGTTTTTAACGTAACTTAAATCCTTTAAGCGACCTTCAATCTTAAACGAGCGAATGCCCGCATCAATGAGCGCTTCGAGGTTTTCAGTTTGGTTATTGTCTTTTAAAGACAATAAGTGTTCATTCTGCGCTAATACATCCCCTTGACGTGTTTTAAGATTCCCCGGCAGGCGGCACATTTGCGAGCATTCACCGCGGTTAGCACTGCGGTTACTAAAGGAATGACTCAAGTTACACAAACCACTGTAAGCCACACACAAAGCACCGTGGATAAAGAATTCGAGTTGCATATTGGTATGCGCGGCGACATCACGGATTTGGCTTAAGCCCAATTCACGGGCAAGCACCACCTGAGAAAAACCAACTTGCTCTAAAAACGCCACTTTTTCTGGACTGCGGTTATCCATTTGGGTACTGGCATGCAGGGCAATCGGCGGCAAATTGAGTTGTAATACGCCCATGTCCTGCACAATCAGCGCGTCAGCTCCCGCTTCGTACAATTCCCAAATGAGTTTTTCGGCGTCGGCCAGTTCGTTATCCATCAAAATGGTATTGAGGGCGACAAATACCTGAGCATGGTATTGATGAGCATAAGTGCACAGGCGCGCGATATCTTCAACACTGTTACCCGCCGTTGCCCGCGCACCAAATGCAGGACCACCTATGTATACCGCATCGGCACCATGGCGTATGGCTTCGATACCGTAGTCAGCATTTTTTGCAGGCGCCAATAACTCAAGACGGTTATGGACGTGAGAAAGATTCTCGGGAGTGTATATCTCTGGCTGGCTCATGGCTTCACAGACTCAAAATGATCATTAACGAAAAGGACGGGAGTATAACAAAAACTCAAATACAGCTCTATCAGCAAATCATCAACTAATCCGCTTTACTTTTGTCAGCAAGGATAATGGCACAGCCGATCTTTTGGCCTCACACTTGCGCCCTCAAGCCTAGCAGAGTATCTTTGCCCCGCATTGACGAATAGGCACTATTTATGACTGATTTTATTTACCAACCACCGACCACTCCTTGGCTCGATATTCTTTATCAAGATAAAGACATTATCATCATCAACAAACCTTCAGGATTGTTGTCTGTGCCCGGTCGCGACCCCGCCCATTATGACAGTGTCTATGCCCGGGTAAAAGCAGAGCATCCCCATTGTCAAATCGTCCATCGCCTCGATATGGCAACCTCAGGTGTGATAGTTGTCGCCCTTATTCGTAGCGCCGAGCGGGAATTAAAACGTCAGTTCCACGATAGAGAAACCAGCAAAACCTATTATGCAAGGGTTGCAGGCCATGTCAAAAATGACACTGGCAGCGTTGATTATCCACTGATCTGCGACTGGCCAAATCGCCCTAAACAGAAAGTCGATCATCTTGTTGGCAAACCGTCTTTGACTCACTATCAAGTAATGAGCCGCGCCAAACGCTCAACGCTGGTTAAACTGACGCCAATCACAGGCCGCTCACACCAATTACGGGTGCATATGATGGCGCTAGGACATCCGATCTTAGGCGATGGTTTTTATGCCGACTCACTGGCAAAATCCTTAGCGCCTCGACTATTACTACATGCAGCAGAGCTCACCATCAAACATCCCTACTCGGGCGTCAGTATAACTTTTAGCGCAAAAGTCCCTTTTTGTGAGCCTTTGGGCGAACAATGATCACTAAAATCAAATAATACGGGCAAAATCGGTAGCAATTCCCCATAAAAAAACGTAACTTTATGACAATTCACTACGTTATAGAGAGTTTATTTATGGATACCGCATTTCAGCGCGATCAACTCGATAATCATATCCTCGAAGCCCTAATGCAGGATGCCCGCACACCCTTTGCCGAACTCGCTAAACGCTTTAGCGTTAGCGCCGGCACTATCCATGTTCGGGTAGAAAAAATGAAGCAAGCGGGGATCATTACAGGTGCGCAAATCACGGTAAACCCTAAAGCCCTAGGCTATGACGTTTGCTGTTTTATCGGTATCAACCTTAAAAGCGCTGGCGATTACCCCGCCGCTATCGCCAAACTCAACGCTCTCGAAGAAGTCGTCGAAGCCTATTACACCACAGGCAACTACAGCATTTTCGTAAAGGTCATGTGCCAATCCATCGACGGCTTACAACACGTGCTCATCAATCGCATTCAATCTATCGATGAAATCCAATCAACAGAAACCTTGATCAGCCTACAAAACCCAATCGTCAGAGCGGTTAAGCCTTAAACAGGAAAAACAGCAAACTACCTGCAAACAACATAACAAACCGCAAAGTGTGATTAACATCTTTTTTACCGCAAAAGTGTTAACCATACGATATATTTGTGTTACAACTTCATTGCTGACACCAAAGAGTACAGCAAAAACTATAACAATTCAGCTACGGGCACGTTTAATAAAGTGCTGAAAGCATTAATTGACAAGGAAGAAGTTGTGAAGACAAAACTATCGATCGCTATCTCCGCTGCACTACTCTCAAGCGCAGCTATTGCTAACAGTGAATTTACATTTAAACCTTACTCACCCGAGATCACATCTCACGATAAATTTAGCAAACCTAAAGTGGCAACAACAAATTTAGGTGCACCACAACGTTTTATTGTTGAAATGGAATCTCCTGCACTCGCTAAATACCAAGGTGGTATTGGCTCGTTTGCTGCAACAGCTTCAGCAAAAGAAGGTCAAAAAATTAACGTACAGTCAGCTGAAGTAAAAAGCTACGCCAATCATCTTACAAAAGAGCAGAACAATTTTTCTTCTGCTCTAGCTAAAACAGTACCTAATGCAAAAATAGAACGCCATTTTCAAACATTATTTAATGGTGTCACTGTTGTTGGCCAAGGATTAACCGCTGAAAAACTGGCTCAAATGCCAGGTGTTAAATCAGTCTATCCAGAAACCATGTATGAAATAAACATGGATGCTTCTCACCAAGTTATTAATTCCCAAGCAATGTGGGAAGCCGTTTCTGGGATGGAAAATGCAGGTAAAGGAATTAAAGTCGCAATCATTGATGGTGGCATTCGTCCTGAAAACCCCATGTTTACTGACGCTGGCTTTACTGCACCAAGTGGAAATTTACCATCGGATGACTATTGCTCGACTGTTGATGCATCTTTCTGTAATAACAAACTAATCGTTGCGCGTTGGTCACAACCTACATTCCCTGTTTGCGCTGATGAATACATGAGTCCACTCGGTTTTGGTGGCCATGGTACTCACGTAGCAGGAACCGCCGTTGGCAATAAAGTATCAACAACCTTCAAAGAAATCCCTGTTGAGTTATCAGGCGTTGCTCCAGCTGCATACTTAATGGTTTATAAAGCTCTTTATAGTAAAGCTGACTGTACTGGTGGTAGTGGTTCAAACATCATGTTAATGGAAGCCTTAGAACATGCTGTTAATGATGGCGCAGATGTAATCAACAACTCATGGGGGGGGAGTGCTGGTAGTGATCCAGCTAGCAGCCCATACAAAACCATGTTTGAAGCTGCAGAAGCTGCGGGTGTTGTTGTAGTTAGTGCTGCCGGTAACGATGGTAATGGTCCTCAAACTATCGGCTGCCCTGCTTGTATTGAATCAGGAATAACTGTTGCTAACACTACAACAGGGCGTTTTTTCGCTAATAGCTTTAATATCGGTGGTGGTGATTTACTTGCTGTCCCAAGTTCTGATGCTGTGCTTTCAGAAGATATTACCGCTCCAGTTATTGCGGCCGTTAATTTAGATGCTGAAAATGCCAATGGTTGTGATGCCTTTGCTGCGGATTCGTTCAAAGATGGCATTGCATTGATTTCTCGCGGAACATGTAACTTCTCATTAAAAGCCACAAACGCAAAAGCTGCAGGCGCTAAAGCCCTTGTAGTTTATAACAATGCGGCAGGTGCACCAACGACTATGTCTATGCCTGGTGAACCATTCCCTGCTGTCATGATTACGAAAGATGCAGGTTTAGCCGTAATTGAAGCCATGGGAGATGCTGCAACAACAGGTACAATAATTGCTAAAACTAAACGTATCATGGTTTCTGAACTTGCTGATAACCTAAATAGCACCAGTTCACGCGGTCCTAATGGCAACCAAAATATTCTTAAACCGGATATAGCAGCACCTGGTACCAACATTCTATCAGCCTTTTCTCCTGATGATGGTGGTGAAGACTTCAATATGATCTCTGGCACCAGTATGGCAAGCCCTCATGTTGCAGGTGCGGCAGCTCTTATGAGCCAACTGCACCCAGAGTGGAGCGCAAATGATATAAAAACGGCTCTCACTTCTACGGCTAAATATGAAGACATTCTCGATGATGATGCAACAACCCCAGCAACTCCATTTGACATGGGTGCAGGTCGCATGGATTTAGATGCTGCAGCCAAGGCAGTATTAACCTTTGACAAACCTTCAATTGCTTCAGACTCTTGCGTTGGTCCATGCACCTTCACTCGTACTGTCTATAACAAAAGCGATGCAACGACATCTTGGAGCTTATCAACTTCATCAGATAGCACAGGCATCACAGTATCCCCCTCTACCTTAGAACTTGCCGCAGGAGCCTCTGCCACGTTTACTGTAACCGTTGACTCAACTTTCGCTGAATATGGCGAGTGGATCTTCGGAAACATATTAATCAACAGCACGGAAGGGTTACAAAATGCTCATTTACCTCTAGCTGTTTTAGCTAAAGAATCAAGTAATGCATCCTTAATTTCTACACTAACAACCAAAACAGATATTACTGCGAGTGATGTGATCCCATTGGTTGCAACTGTGAACAATAATGTATTTGCAAATACAGTCACAGTAACAGCGCAAGCGCCTAAAGGTACTAAACTAACCTCAAAAGATGATGTAAAAGTCACTTTAGCAGGTGCAACACAAAATGGATTGCAGGTAAATGAAGATTTAGGGGTTGTCACATGGGTAGGCCAACTAGATTTACCTAAAATGGCAACAACCAAAGGTGCTCAAAGATTTCCAAGTATCGTTGGCTTAGGTGTTGTCCCCGTTACTTGCCCTGAAGGCTGTGATGAACAAGCCTTTACTTTTACAGTTCCAAGCTTTAAATACAACGGTGTGAGCTACAGCAAAATAACAATCTCAGACAATGGGTTAGCGATTGTTGGCGGCGGAAGTGCAAGTGGTACTTTTGCAAATAAACAATTACCAGATGGTAGTAACCCAAATAATATCCTTGCTCCATTCTGGTCTGATTTCGACTTATCAGATAAGTCTGTCGGCGATACTGGTGGTGGTGATTTAGCCGTTGGTGTATTCACTGATGGCGCTGGGGTGAAATGGTTAGCTTTAGAGTGGAATAAGGGCAAACTCTATGGCGATACATCAGGTAACGCTTATACATTTAGTATTTGGATTAGGACAGGTGATACTGAAGAGGTTGTCTTTAACTATATCAATATTCCAAATATACCTGCAAACGTCACTATTGGTGCAGAGAACGTAGGCGGTACTATTGGGACGACTTATAACTTTAATGGTACAGGTGGCAGCATTGCAACTGGTGATGCACTAACCTTAAAAAATACAACAGCAGGAAATGTCACTATTAACTATGATGTTAAAGCAACAACTCTCAATGTTGGACAAGCCGATGTAATTGAAACCAACGAAGAAGCTTTAGTCTCAATTGATGTCTTACAAAATGATACCAAACCAGATATGAAAGTTGCTCGAGTATCAATTACAGGTGATGGCATTACGGCAAACGCCCAACGCATTATTGATATCATGCCAAAAGGTGCATTAGGCAGCTTAGCTATTGTACAAGCACCTTCACACGGCACTGCTTCAATCAATTCCGCTGGTGGAATTGATTACACTCCAGCGAAAGATTATTTCGGTTCAGATATGCTTAGCTATACATCTGCAGACGAAGATGGCAATACTGGCGAAGCTACCACCGTAACGATCGACGTAAAAAATGTGAATGATGCTCCAGTTGTTGCACCACAGCCTCAAAGCGGTGTTGCAGGAAATGCAATCACACTAAAACCCAATCCGTTAGACGTTGATGGAGATGTTTTAAGTTATGTTTGGGCTCAAACAGGAGGAAAGACCTTAGAATTTACTCCAACAAACGAAAACATAACTGTTACTCCATCTGAAGCAGGAACTTACACGTTTACCGTAATAGCGAATGACGGAAAGCTCCAAAGTAATCCAGGAGAACTAGTACTAACAGTTAAAAGTAAACCTGATAGTTCAGGTGGCGGTGCTCTAGGTTGGCTAACCGCCTTGTTGTTACCTCTAGCGGCAATGCGTCGTCGTATGAAGTAACGAGAAGTTAAACAGTAAAAAGGGAGCCTTAATGGCTCCCTTTTTTAATATGCTCTCAATAAATATGTTTACGAACGCAGGCCGATTCCGCGCGAGACTAAGTAATACGCTAAGGTCCACAGGGCGACACAGAAACCGATCATAATGGCGATGGATAATGGCACGCTGATATCGGCAAAGCCTAAAAAGCCGTAGCGGAACACGTTGATCATATAGACCACAGGGTTAAGTGCCGACACGCCTTGCCAAAATGGGGGCAAGAGTGACAGGGAGTAAAATACGCCGCCAAGGTAAGTTAATGGGGTAAGCACAAAGGTGGGGATGATACTAATGTCGTCGAAGCTTTTAGCAAAAACAGCGTTAATTAAGCCACCCAATGAAAATAACACTGAAGTTAAAAACACTGTCATCACCACTAAACCTGCATGATGTAAGCTAATGTCGACAAAGAACATGGCCACTAACGTCACTATTAGGCCGACACACAAACCGCGCGCCACGCCGCCACCTACGTAGCCAGCAATCAGCACATAATGGGGCACAGGTGCCACCATCAACTCTTCTAAATTACGTTGAAACTTGGCACTGTAAAATGAGCTAGCGACATTCGAGTAAGAGTTAGTGATCACCGACATCATGATCAAACCAGGGGCGATAAACTCCATATAAGATACGCCGCCCATTTCTCCAATCCGGCTGCCGACTAAGTTACCAAAAATCAAAAAATACAAGGTCATGGTAATCGCTGGCGGGACTAAGGTCTGGATCCAAATTCGCGTAAAACGATTAATCTCTTTACTTAAAATACTTTTAAAGGCAATAAAGTAGAGCTGATTCATGCTGAGGCTCCCTGAGTTTTCTTCACGAGTTCGACGAAGAGTTCTTCTAACCGATTAGACTTGTTACGCATCGATAGCACTTCAATATTGGCTGCGCTCAATTGGCTAAAGACATCGTTAAGATTATGCTCTTTCGCTACATCCACCTCTAAGGTATGAGAGTCGGTTAAGCGACAAGCCATGCCATCGAGCACGGGGGCCGTTCCAGTATCGCGACGAAGATCGAGAATAAAAGTCTCCATATTCAGCTTACTCAGTAGCGCCTTCATGCTAGTGCATTCCACTAAAATACCTTTATCGATAATGCCGATATTACGGCAAAGCATTTCCGCTTCTTCAAGGTAATGAGTGGTCAGGATGATCGTCACGCCCTGCTGGTTTATTTGTTTAAGAAACTCCCACATAGAGCGGCGCAGTTCAATATCCACACCTGCGGTAGGTTCATCTAAAATCAATAATTTAGGTTCGTGCATCAGAGCGCGCGCAATCATTAACCGTCGCTTCATCCCGCCGGATAATTCCCGCGAAGGGCTATTGCGCTTTTCCCACAGATCCAGTTGGCTTAAGTATTTTTTGGCACGCTCAAGGGCGATAGGTTTTGGCACACCATAGTAACCCGCTTGATTCACCACAATTTGCAGCACGGTTTCAAACTGGTTGAAGTTAAACTCTTGTGGCACTAAACCAATGCAGAGCTTGGCGTGTTCTAGCTGCTTATCGATATCATAATCAAAGACTTTGACCGTACCAGAACTCTTCTGCACTAAGGAGCTAATAATACCAATCGTGGTGGATTTACCCGCACCATTGGGGCCGAGCAAGGCAAAGAAATCCCCTTGATTGACGGTAAGGCTGATGCCTTTGACCGCTTCTACGCCGCCTTTATAGGTTTTTTTAAGCCCTTCGAGTACCAGAGCATGGGTAATATTCGCCATATTTGTACCGATCCTTACACATTAGAAAGTAATAAGATGGTGCTAAAAAACACAATTACAATGATGGGTTGCAGAACTAAAGCAAAAAATTAGCTAATTGATTGAAAAGAAAAAATTTAATGATTCAATCATTAATGCTTTTTATATTGCAGCAAAAAGCAAAACTCCCGCCTGTTGCGGGAGTTTTAAACTGTATCGGACACTTAATCGAGTGGTACGACTTTGGCGATATAAGGTAGATTGCGATACTGCTCGGCATAATCAATACCATAACCTACGATAAACTCATCAGGGATAGTAAAACCGATAAAATCGACCTTCACATCCACTTCACGACGTTCAGGTTTATCCAGCAGGGTGCACAGTGCAAGGCTCTTAGGCTCCCGCAGTAACAACATCTCGCGCACTTTGCTTAAGGTGTTACCTGAGTCAATCAAGTCTTCCACAATCAATACATCGCGACCGGCGATATCTGATTGCACATCTTTCAGCACTTTCACATCCCGTGAGCTGGTCATAGTATTGCCATAACTGGAAACCGACATAAAATCGATTTCAACATGACCTTTAATGCGGCGACATAGGTCAGCCATAAAGACCACTGAGCCTTTTAACAAGCCTACCATCAGCAGACGTTCACTGTGGGCATAATGGGCATTGATTAGCTCGGCCATTTGATCCAATTTCTGGCTTATCTCTTCAGCAGAGATCATCACTTCGGTGGTGTGTTTCATATAAGTCTCAATTGTCGAGGTCGCGGTTAGACTGTTTGTCATAACCCCAGCGACTCGTTAATGCATGGTCAACGCCCAAATGATCGAGAATTCGAGCGACCATGAAGTCTACCAGATCTTCTACCGATTTGGGATTGTGATAAAAACCGGGTGCAGCGGGCATAATGGTCGCGCCGAGGCGAGAAAGGCTTAACATATGCTCTAAGTGTATGGCACTAAAAGGAGTTTCCCTCGGTACTAGGATAAGTTGGCCGCGCTCTTTAATCACCACATCGGCGGCGCGTTCGAGTAAATTATTACTCATTCCGGTAGCAACTGCCGCTAACGTCCCCGTTGAGCAAGGACAAATCACCATTTGTTTAGGTGCTGCGCTACCCGATGCAGGCGGTGAAAACCACTCATCTTTGCCTAATACCACTAACTCGCCAGCAATAATCACGCCTTTTTCGTGCAGCAAAGCCAACAGCTGGGCATGGGCTTTGTCACTGTTGGCGCTTAACTGTATGCCGTGTTCCGTCGCCAATACCACTCGAGCTGCACTGGAGATCATCAAAAACACTTGATATCCCGATACCAACAGACACTCGAGTAACTTAAGCCCATAGGGAGCACCAGAGGCGCCCGTCCAAGCTAAGCTAATCGCCTTAGTCGACTTTGCGTAGGCCATGTTAGCTAACCTGCTCTACAGTTGAAGCCTGTTCTAATGCGGCCAGCAGCTTCTTATGTAACCCACCAAAACCACCGTTACTCATCACCACTATGGTGTCGCCTACTTTGGCGGTTGCTGCGACTTTGGAGACCACATCATCAATTTGATGTAACACAGTCACAGGGATCACCGCCGCTTCCATAGCTTCTTTCATATTCCAGTCGATGGTATCGGCTTGATATAAAAAGGCTTCGTCGGCTTGCATCATAGAAAAAGCTAAAGTGTCTTTATGGACACCACTCTTCATGGTATTTGAACGCGGCTCAAGTACCACAGTAATTTTGCTCTGCCCAACCTTAGCCCGCATACCTTTTAACGTGGTCGCAATCGCCGTTGGATGGTGTGCAAAGTCGTCGTATACGCTCACACCATTAACGGTTCCGAGTAATTCGAGTCGACGCTTAGGTGGCATAAACTTAGCTAAAGCTTCAATTGCAGCACTCGGCTTAACGCCCACGTGACGTGCGGCAGCAATGGCCATCATGGCATTTTCAATATTGTGTTGACCAATCAAATCCCATTCGAGAATACCTTGGGACTCGCCATCAAAAAATACTTCAAAGCGATGGCAATCATCACTTAACGCTTTGCCATACCAACCGCTGGTCGATTCGGCTAAATGATAGGTTTCTTGCTCACTCCAACAACCCATATCAATCGTTTGCTTAACGGCATGGGAATCGGCGGGCCAAATGATCTTGCCTTCACCAGGAACGGTGCGAACTAAGTGGTTAAACTGTTTTTGAATCGCAGCCAGATCGGTAAAAATATCGGCATGATCGAACTCAAGATTGTTGATCACTAAGGTACGCGGATGATAATGCACGAATTTCGAACGTTTATCGAAGAAGGCACTGTCGTATTCGTCGGCCTCAACGACAAAGAAAGCGGTCTTGCCTAAACGTGCCGACACACCAAAGTTTTGCGGTACGCCACCGATTAAGAACCCAGGCTCATAACCGCAATCATCTAAAATCCAGGCTAACATGCTAGATGTCGAGGTTTTACCGTGAGTGCCAGACACTGCCAGCACCCAACGCTCAGGCAAAATATGATCGGCTAAAAACTGCGGGCCAGAGGTATAAGGGATGCCAATGTTCAACACGGCTTCCACGCAAGGATTACCCCGGCTCATGGCATTACCAATGACAACTAAGTCAGGATAGTGCCCTGCTTCACCCAGCTGGCTAGGATCAAAACCTTGAATAAGCTCAATGCCTTGGTCCTCTAGTTGCGTGCTCATTGGAGGATAGACATTGGCATCCGAGCCCGTCACTCTGTGCCCTTTGGCCCTAGCCAATAACGCTAGACCACCCATGAAGGTTCCACAAATTCCTAAAATATGTACGTGCATACCGCTCGCTCTGATGTGTTGAATTCACCGCCATTCTAATCCATCGGGCGACAGATTGGCAGGTAACAATCGGTGAAAAGCACAGCAATCACAAATGACAGTTTCAAAATCAGTAGATTTCACATTTGAGCTGCAGAACTGAGATTTTTAGATAACAGGTCAACTAACACAAGGCCGAAAACTGTCGCAATGCAGGTACTAACGTAAGTCACGGTAGAGCTGAGCGTGCTGGCTACGGTGCCGACTAAATAAGAATTGACGTAAGGCTTCACGCTCTTCGGTTTCGGCCTGAAACTTAACGAAGGCCAGACCTTTCTCGCTACGAATAGGCTCGATATCGACGCGCATAGTCTCGCCATTGGGCAATTGTAATTGCAGATCTTTACTGCCTAACAATTGCTTAAATTGCTGCTGTGATTTAGCACGGATGGCCATGCCAGAACTGGATAACGAGGCAACAGACCATTGCTCACCTTGATCGTGGTCGAATATCCACACATCATCGGCTTGAGTTAACCGCCAACTGCGCTCCACTCCCGAGGCATCTAGCACTTCAGGCACACCTAAAGTGGGTTGAAACTGTCCAAAGTCATCCACTTTCATCAATAGTGGAAACCAGAGTTTATAGGGCCCGACTTCGGCCAATAGAGTGAGTTTTGCCTTACCGAGAATCGAAGCGATAACTTGCGGCACTTCAGTTGTGACTGTGAGCACGTGATTGACCAGGGGATCGTTAGTCAAGGCAGTGCCCACACGAGTCGGCGAAAAAAGTTCGCTAAAACAAGCAAGCTCCTCCGCGGATAATCGAGGTTCATCCATCATGATACGTCCTCCCAAGTTAAATTCCTTATCCCAAAAAGTACCACCAAAGTATGGGATTGTACATTTTTACACCAAAACAGTGGCAAAAAACGGAATATAGGCTAGCAAGGCTAAATTCAAGACTCTATTAGCCATTTGCGCTATTTAACTTGGAAAATGCAGTGGATTGTTATTCCTCGCTTTTTAAACTGCTGGAAGGCGGAGCAAACAAGATACGCAGTCGTTGTTTAACACTCAATCCTGTCGCGGTAACCTCTGCAAACATGTCTCGCCATTCACTAAAAGTCACTTTAAAGGGATTAAAACTATTCACTGGCTTAGTGATGCCGTAAATCACAGTCTCCACTTCGGGCTCAAAGGTACCAAACAGCTTGTCCCAAATAATCAGCACACCCGCATAGTTTTTATCTATATATTGGGGATTACGACCGTGGTGCACCCTGTGATGTGATGGAGTATTGAAGACCCATTCCAGCGGTCCGAGTGATTTAATCGCTTGGGTATGCACAAAAAATTGTAATCCCAGATTGAGTAATACCACAAACACCACCCAGTTTGGATCGAAACCTATGACCACCAGCGGTAGCCAAAATACCCACATGCCTGCAAAGGGATACATTAAACTCTGACGAAACGCAGTGCTAAAATTCATATTCTCAGAGCTATGGTGCACCACGTGAGCCGCCCACATCCAGCGGACTCTGTGGCTCGCCCTGTGGAACCAGTAATAACAAAAGTCCTGCGCGACCATCAAGGCAATAAAGCTCAATGGGCCCATTTCAATATCGAATAACTTCCAACCAAACATCGCCAGATACAGCTTAGCGATCAGCAAACCAGTGAGTAAATCAGCACCTTGATGCATGGCCGCGAGGCTGAAATTACACAGCACTTCTTGGCCGCGATAACGTGCACTTAACGGTAGTTTTTGTCTTTTATCGCCAAAGTACCATTCCAGCAAAATACACACGAAAAACAAAGGTGCGAGCACCAGCAGTAACAATTCTGGGTGCTGGATCAGCGAGGCGATATCCATATAAGATCATCCTGTTCTATTTTTATTTTATGGTTATTTTTATTGTTACTTTTATAAAAATTCTGACTGCATTCTATAAACTGCATTCAACGCAACAACGCAGGCAGCAGCGATCCCTTAGTCATCGTTAGCTACCAGCGGGCATAATGATCTTCGGCGAGTCCCAGAACATTATTTAACTGGTAACTGTGCCCTTGATTATCGGTAATAGTGCCGCTGAAATGACCGATGAATTGGCGGAAATTACTCTTAAGCAAGAGCAAATTACGCTTTTCACTGCGACAATTGCGCGCCGCAAACTGCAAATCCACTTGGCCATTTTGACTGTAGACTCGCCAAACCTCGGCGCCGAGCGTGGCATGGCGATCAAACTCAAATTGCACTGGCCCGAGTAAATGACGCTCGCCATTAATCCAAAAGACATTTTCAGTAGCCCCAGTTTCATTAACACCCGCCGCTAAATTAAGTCCCATAATGCCCTCATGGATCCGCGCGTTAATTGACGCCCAGCGCCAACTGGTATCACGGCGCATATAACCCGCCGAAAAGTCATAGCCTGCTAAAGCTTGATTCAGCGGCTGCGGCTCATGACCCACAGTCAAACTACCTTTAACGGTCAAACCATTATGCTTTTGTGTGTAAGTCCAGCCGTTGTATCCAGTAGGACTACACATAGCCATAGGCAAACTTAAGGGGGCTGAGTGTAAAGTCACATCGGCTTGAATATTTTTAGTATCAATCACTAACCGCCAACCGCCCTCTACAATCTCAAAGCTTAACTGCGCCCCTTTACGGCCAATACTACTTCGGCCCTCGGCTGGCGATGGTGTCATTTGATAGCCAAACCTCAAAGGTTTTAGCCAATCAAGCTGGGTGAGTGTGTTGGTTTTTATGTCGTATAAATAACAAAAAGCACTGCCGACGTAGGCAATATCGGCAAGCGCGATGCCTAGGACATAACGCGGCGTGACCAAAGAGACAAACTGAAATTGTTTATAATCGAAATGCTTAGCCCACGCTGAAGCAGGTTTATCCATGGTATCAAAATAGGCAAAGTCCGCTAAACCTAAGGTTTTGACTATGCCATCGAAATGACCGAAATGGGGTAAGCCCTTCGGATTGATCAAGTTATCTGGGGCGATTTGCGTTGCTATCGTTAACATGACTAAGCCTTACAAAAAAGACGCGGGAGCATCTATGCTCTCTCATTCTAAACATCGAATTTTTACTCTAACCTGTCCCCCATTGCATTAAAAGAGTGCAAGGATAAAATGTTGTCATTTTGTTGCCAGCCAGTATTCGGTTTAATGTTTTAAATTCCTTGTTTGTAAAACGATTAAAGCGCCGAAAGGCGCTTTAATCGTTGGATAAGGAAAGATTAGAATCGGTAGCTAATACCAAAGTTGATCCCCTGTAATTCAAGCTCTTTCATCGGGATATATTGGTATTCCAAATTCAAACCGAATCCTGACTTAAATCGATATTGCCAGCCTGCAGCGCCATAAAAACCGACATCATCCGAGTCCATATCTTGTTTATCTATCTCATAGCTGACTTGAGTGTAAGCAGCGCCTAATTTGGCATACAGGCTGTTACCACGAGACAAAGCATACTCACCGTAAGCGGCGGTTCTAACACCTTGGTAACGTAAATCTTTTATCTCACTGATGACGCTAACAAGCGCACTCGCCACCCCACCTGAACCCGCTAAATAACCCGCCTCAAACCCAAAATGCTCGTTGAGCATATAGCGGTAATATAAGTCGCTGGTTAAGGTGTCACCCGCATCATATTTACCGTTCTTAGTTTCAAATTCTTGGGTACCGTAACCTAAACTACCACCCAGTATATGGGCAGAATCGCCCGCGAGCGCATTGGAGCTCATCATGCCTGACGCCAGCATCAGGCCAACAAATAACGAAGTGAATGATATTTTTTCCATATTTAACCTGCCTTCCATGCCTTGTAACTATGCGAATAAATGATGTGAATGCACAGAAAACACGGATGTGAATAATGAGCACAAGATATTAGCAATAAAAGCTGTACCTCAACTGAATCACGGTGTTCTGTGGCATCAAAAGTGATTTCTGGTATGCTGTAGCCACTTTTACTTGTACGAGAGATCCCATGAAACGGCTATTACTGACCTTGACTTTCCCCCTGCTGTTCGCGGGCTGTGCCAGCCAAAATCCGACTCATATGGCTTTCAGCCCTCAAGTGCCCAATATCAGCCAACAAACGGCGCAACTTGTACCTATCGCTCTTGAAACGGTAGATACACGCACAGTCGATTATGTTGCTCGTTTTATTGAAGAAGGGACAAAAACACGTTTAGTTGGCCCGAGCGAACCGCCTAAACTGTTACTTGATGAAGTATTCCGCGCAGGTTTTGCTCAAGCGGGCTACCAAATCGACCCAAGCGCAACTAATTCAGTGCAAATTCAATTAGAAGAATTGCAAATGGATATCACTAAAAAGACCTTTGGCTATGAGGCAAAACACAGTGTGTTAATCGCAGTTCAAGCCAAAAACTCCACCCAAGAGCTGGTTAAACGCTATAAAGCCAAAGGCACTTTAAAAGGTCCTTTAACGCCCGATTTTGCAACCTTAGAACTGGATATGAACAAATTGCTCGGCCAACTTACCGGCGAGATTCTAAACGATCCTGAGCTTAATCAGTTTCTACAAAAATAACAGCGTCAGTTTATTATAAGGAAATCAATATGCTCCGTTGGATATCAGCCCTCTTACTCATCTTTATGAGTCATCATAGCCTCGCACTCGACATTCAGGCCGATACCTTGTATCCCAGAGTCGAATTTGATACTAGCTTAGGCAAAATCGTGGTCGAGCTAGATAGAACTCGTGCACCAATCACTGTCGATAACTTTTTAACTCATGTCGTTAAAGGCGAATACGACAACACAATATTTCACCGCGTGATCAGTGACTTTGTGGTGCAAGGCGGCGGACTCACCCCCAAGTATGAAGAGCTCCCCGAGGGTAAGCCGATAGTCAACGAATCAGGAAATGGCCTAACAAATAGCATGGGCACGATCGCCATGGCACGTGAAAACGAGCCGCACTCAGCCACTCGTCAGTTCTACTTTAACGTAGCCGACAACACTAAGCTCGATCCCTCTAAACGTCGTTGGGGTTATGCCGTATTTGGTGAAGTGATTGAAGGTAAAACTGTCCTCGAAGCTATGGCTGTCGTTGAGACAGGAACTAACACTAAGCTCAATTGGCCCGATGTTCCTGTTACCCCTATCATATTGAAAAAAGCCAAATTATTACCAAAACAGTAATCAAAATATAATTTCGAGCAAAAGCGCTAATTTTGCATCTATACTGTGATAGTAAACAGAAAGGAGGCAAACGATGACGGCAACTGAGTTCATCGATAATAAAGCGCCCCAACTCGCCTTCTATGGAAAAGCGTTTTTGAGTGAAGAACTCGACTTCCATGAAGTGCAACTTTACTTATGGGACACGTTAGAAGAATGGCAGCAACTGAATTCGACTGGCGAAGCGCAAACGGAAACTGAAAAAGTGTTTTGGCACTTGCTCCACAGCTTTAACAGGTGGCCTGACTGTGTGATCCGCGGTAATCAATATCTGCGTAAGCAAATAAATGATTGCTGTGACTACCTGAGTTTAGGCGGCCGAGTGCCGCAGGGATGCATCGGGATAAGACCTTAAGTTCAGCATTCCTATCGATAAAAAATGGCCCTGTAATAGGGCCTTTTTTATTTCGTAAACCAATTCCTCGTGTGTACATTATTACGCTCTCCTTACTATCAAGATCTATGCTAGCGATAAAGATAAGCGGTAAACTTTTAGCTACAAGCAGTTAACTCTCGAGCCATATTCAACCATCTTATAGTGCTAAACGGGACTCCAAAGTAAAAGGAATACCATTAGCCCTTGAACCCTATGGCACCTTACCCGTAAGCTAAGCGGATTAAACACTTAGACTCATGCCTATGTCCGCAAAAGGTTTTATTCAACGTACACTCGATGCCCTCAGTGTCTATTATCACAAGCGGGTTTTGATCCTGTTATTACTGGGTTTTTCTGCTGGTCTACCATTAATGCTGGTATTTTCAACGTTATCCTTTTGGTTGCGTGAAGCTGGTGTTGATCGCACTTCAATCGGTTATTTCAGCTGGATAGCCTTAGCCTATGCGTTTAAATGGGCTTGGTCACCCTTAGTCGATCGACTTTCACTGCCACTGCTAACTCGATTTCTAGGCCGCCGCCGTAGCTGGATGCTGTTCGCTCAGTTGTTATTGGTTGGTGCCATCTTAGGCATGTCTTTTAGTGACCCTCTCAAAGATCTCGAGCGCTTGGCACTGTTCGCATTAATGGTCGCCTTTGCCTCAGCCACTCAAGATATTGTTATTGATGCCTTTCGGATTGAATCAGCCCCAGAAAAGATGCAAGCCGCACTAGCAGCGGCCTATCAAGTGGGTTATCGCAGCGCCATGATTATCGCCACCGCAGGTGCTCTCACGATAGCGGCTTGGGTTGAACCCGGTAACACGGCATACAACTTAGTGGCATGGCAAACTTCTTACCTGATTATGGCAGGATTGATGTCTGTTGGGATTCTGACCACACTTTTTAGCCGCGAACCCGAAGTCGATACCCGCGCCGCCGATGCCACTGAATTAGCGCTAAAACAACGCTTAAGTGCCCGTTATCCAAGAATTATCGCAGCGGGCATATCTTGGGTATATACGGCCAGTATTTTACCCTTTATCGACTTTTTCAAACGCTATGGCCGCAGCGCTATCCTCATCTTATTACTGATTTCTTGCTACCGGATCTCGGATATTGTGATGGGGATTATGGCGAACGTCTTTTATGTGGACATGGGATTCACTAAGGAAGAAATTGCCTATTTGAGTAAAATCTATGGCCTGATCATGACCTTAGTCGGCGCAGCCTTCGGCGGTGTTTTGTTAGCCCGCTTCGGAACTATGAAAATCCTTTTCCTCGGTGCCTTACTGGTTGCCGTAACCAATCTGCTATTTGCGTGGCAGGCAGTGATTGGCTACAACGTGCCCTTTTTAACCTTTGCTATTTCCGTGGATAACTTCAGCGCTGGGATAGCCACGGCGGCATTTATTGCCTATCTATCGAGTCTCACCAGCAACGGCTACAGTGCAACGCAATATGCCTTACTGTCTTCGATTATGTTGCTTTTCCCTAAATTTATCGCGGGCTTCTCGGGGGCTTATGTCGACGCATTTGGCTATGTGAACTTCTTTGTCGCCGCCAGTGTGATTGGTTTTCCTGTGTTGTTTTTGGTTATCTTAGTCAACAAGTATGCGCCGCACCCCAGAACATCACTAATGGATGATTCGTCAAAAAGTGCACCAGCAAAATCGGATTAAGGTCTCATAGCACTTATGTCATCAATATAAAAAAGCCCTCACACCTTAGTGTGAGGGCTTTTACATTTAAAGACGAAATGGCAAACGCGATACTGCATCACGTTAAACCAATTCTGCTCGATTAATCTTTAAAGTTATCAAATTGGAAAGGCTGGCCTAACTCAGACTCACGTGCCAACGCCATGACAGCTTGTAAATCGTCACGTTTTTTACCTGTAACTCGTACTTTCTCGCCCTGAATAGACGCTTGCACTTTAAGTTTGCTGTCTTTAATTAGCTTGACCAGTTTTTTAGCAATTAAGGTTTCTATACCTTCTTTAAACTTCACTTTTAGGGAGAAGGTTTTACCGCTGTGGATAGCTTTCTCATCGACTTCCATCGAAGACGGATCCACATTACGTTTGCTCAGTTGCATACGTAAAATGTCCACTAATTGTTGGCATTGGAAGTCATCTTCAGCGGTTAACGTGACCACATGGTCCTTATATTCCACGTCAGCCGTTTTACCGCGAAAATCGAAACGTGTCGCCAGCTCACGCTTAGTATTATCAACCGCATTACGCAGTTCAACTTCATTCACTTCTGACACAATATCCATTGAAGGCATAGTTTTTATGTCCCATATCAAATTAATATGCAGCTAGTTTACCCACACACAGGCCTAAGTTGAAGGTAAAGCCTAGAATAAAAGCGTAATCATGGGTGACTTTAGCCACACATTTTCCTATCATTGCCCCACTCTAAGCTAATACAAACATATTTGTGATAACTAAAAATACCCTATTTAAGCTGGCTTTAGCCGTAGCCTTTGTCGTGATCAGTTATCTGGTATTTTCCAGACCAACCTATTCGCAAAGTATTCCGAATATCGACAAGGTAGGCCATCTTGGGAGCTTTTTTTGCCTCTCCTATCTCACCTATCTTGCTTTCAAACCTAAGTGGTATTGGTTATCTCTCACACTGGCAAGCTACGCCATTTTAATTGAGTTAGTGCAATCACGTTTGCCCTACCGTAGCGCTTCTGTGGGTGATGTTATTGCCGACTTTTCGGGTATTGCACTGTTTTACTTTTGCAATTGGGCCTATGGCAAATACTTCCGCGCAGCGCAATTGCGAGAAGATTAACTCAGGCGCTTCAAGCTGGTACTGATGACCGATACCTTAAGGCTACACATATGACTCATGCTGTGAACATAAATCGCGTGGTGGATATTGCGATTTTAGGTGCTGGTGCCGTTGGGCAGCTTATTTGCCACCAACTGACTACAGCGGGCATGAGTGTTGGTCTTATCGGCCGCGATTCAATTGCATCTATACAGCAGACACTTAGCGTCACTCCATTAGCGCTGGCCAATGATAATCAACAGAAAACACACGCACTCCAGTATTCTGTGCCTATCTTGACGGCCAATGCGCTCGATAATATCCGCCTCGTGATTGTCTGCGTCAAAGCCTATCAAGTGCTCGATGCACTTTTACCCTTACTTAACCAACTGCCCAGACAATGCCATATTTTGTTATTACACAATGGCATGGGACCTCATTTAGCCCTAGCGCCGCTAATTGATGCGCAAGCTGATGGCAGAGGGCTAAGCCTAGGGACAACTTCCCAAGGGGTGTTACGTCAAGCCAGTTGGCAAATTAGGCAAACGGGACAAGGGCTAACTCAATTTGGGCATTTTGCAGGTACAGAGCTCACTGAGCATTATCGCAATGCTTTACTGACGGCTATCCCCAACAGTGAATGGGTGGATGCCATTGTGCCTTGTCTATGGCAGAAACTCGCCGTTAATGCAGCGATTAATCCGCTTACAGCACTATATCAATGTCCTAATGGCACACTCGCCGAGCCAGATTTTAGTGACATGATTAAAGGCATTCTCGACGAGTTAGTCACGGTTGCCACACTCGAGGGCGTGCATCTCGATAAACAATTGTTACACGACAGGGTCTATCAGGTGATCCGCCTCACTGCGGGGAATTTCTCATCGATGCACCAAGATATTGCACACCAAAGACGAACTGAAATAGACCAAATTAATGGTTATATCTGTGAGCGTGCACAAGCGCACGGTTTAAGTGCACCAGTTAATGCTGACCTCTGGGCGCGCGTCAAACAGCTAGAAGCTTAAGCAAGAAAACTCACATAACAAAACTAATATAACATTATGTTTAATTGATATAATTTTTAATTTTTTGCTAAATCCCCACTTTTTATTTACCGCATTAAAACGCGAATTACCCTAGCGCCATACTCACTCGACTTTTGCTGCACTCATGCTAGTCAAGCAAATTTACCTTGCACCAAAATACGCACCAAATCAGGGCAGATTAACTTTGCATTGCACCGTTTTGCATCAAAATTTTAAACTATTTCGGTGCATTTTAATGTTAACGCAATGATAATAAATGCTTTGTCTATATGGCCTAATTCCTGCTTTATTCCAATAAATTGAGTCCGCAGCTTGTTGGAGAGAAAATTGAAACTGGTCACCGCAATCATTAAACCGTTCAAATTAGACGATGTACGTGAAGCCTTAACTCAGCTCAGCGTCCATGGCATGACAGTCACTGAAGTACGCGGTTTTGGCCGCCAAAAGGGCCATACGGAATTGTATCGTGGTGCTGAATATGCAGTGGACTTTTTACCTAAGATTAAACTCGAAGTTGCCATTCATTCCGATCAAGAAGATGCCGTTATTGATGCCATTATTGCTGCAGCCCATACGGGCAAAGTGGGTGATGGCAAAATCTTTGTGACTTCGTTAGAACAAGTGGTGCGCATTCGCACTTCGGAAGAAGGAGTTGATGCCCTATGATGCTAGTGAGCTTCAGACTCAGTATTAAATACCTATTGATATTATTCAGTGTATTGGCGACGAATGCCGTCGCCGATGATGGTCAATTTAGTGCTGCAAATACAGCGTGGATCTTAAGCTCATCCGCATTAGTGTTGTTGATGACCCTGCCAGGATTAGCCTTATTTTACGGCGGTTTAGTTCGCAGTAAAAACGTGCTTTCAATATTGATGCAATGCTTCTCTATTGCCGCCCTAGTGTCAGTTTTATGGTTCGGGCTAGGTTATTCACTCGCATTCGACACAGGTAACAGTTTCATCGGTGGCTTAGACAAAGCACTACTGTCAGGTATTGGTCGCGATAGTCTTAGCGGGGATATTCCCGAGCCGCTGTTTATTCTATTTCAAATGACCTTTGCCATCATAACGCCAGCTTTAATCATCGGTGGTTTTGCCGAGCGAATGAAGTTTTCAGCTGTGCTTATCTTTTCAGGTGCTTGGTTATTACTGGTTTATGCGCCGATCACCCACTGGGTTTGGGGCGGTGGCTGGTTAGCACAGCTAGGACTGTATGATTTCGCGGGCGGAACCGTGGTGCATATCACCGCAGGGGTTGCTGCGCTCGTGGCCGCTAAAGTGCTAGGTCCACGCAAAGGATTTTTAAACTCGGCGATTATGCCGCACAACCTGACGATGACAGTCACAGGTGCGGGCATGCTGTGGGTGGGTTGGTTCGGTTTTAACGGCGGCAGTGCGCTAGGCGCTAACGGCACCGCAGCCATGGCGATTCTAGCTACTCATCTCGCCGCTTCTATGGGCGCGATGACATGGGCGGCAATTGAGTGGATTAAGTTTGGTAAACCCAGCGCCCTTGGCATAGTCACAGGCATGGTAGCGGGCTTAGGCACTATCACTCCCGCCTCAGGTTATGTTGGCCCAGCAGGCGCCTTAGTTATAGGTTTACTCGGTGGAATCGTGTGTTTTTACTCAACGGTTTATATCAAACAGAAACTTAAAATCGATGACTCCTTAGACGTTTTCCCCGTGCACGGTGTCGGCGGTATTCTTGGTACCCTTTTGGCAGGAGTCTTTAGCTCGACCCAATTAGGCATATTTAGCGGCTACGGTTTTGCGACTATGAACAACACTATGATAGACCAACTTGGGGTACAGATTATCGGGGTTGCGGCGACATTTACTTATACTGCGGTGGTCACTTGGTTGCTGTTTGTGATCATCCGTAAGCTACTTGGCGGCCTTCGCGTCAGCACAGAACAAGAAGTTAACGGCTTAGATTTATCGGAACACGAAGAAACGGGTTATAGCCTTTAATCAGAACCTCGAGCCAGAACCTTTAGTTAAGACAGTTGAATAGCCATAAGGGCACCAAGACGCCCTTATGGCAGACTTACATCATGATGCTACTTTTTGAAATGTTCGACTAACCATAACTTTAAATCCGCCAGCTTCATCGGCTTAGCAAAGAGATAACCTTGTAAAAAATGGACTTGGCGACTGGTCAAATAATCTGCCTGCTCCTGCGTTTCAACCCCTTCAGCCACCACCACATAATTCATCTTATGGGAGAGCTCAATAATGGTATCGAGCACGTGGGAAGTCACGGAGTCCTGCCCTATGGTATCGATGAAGCATTTATCGATTTTCAAGTAATCCAATGGCATGGTTTGTAACAAAGATAAGGTTGTTTGCCCAGTACCAAAGTCATCGATAGCCACTAAAATCCCCAACTGGCGTAAGCTTTCAATGCGCTGGCAAATATCCGGCGTTAATAATTGCCGTTCGGTGATTTCGATTAAAGGCTTAACGCCAATACGATCCAAAGAATCCCGCAGATGAATAAATTTCGACTCGATATCATCTTGGGTGAAATGCTCTGGCGCCACGTTGAACGCGACTCTAAAGCCCAATTCAACCTTCATATTAGCAAAATCTTTTAATGCCTTTTCGAAGATATAATTGGTCAATGGAACAATCAGCTTGCTCTCTTCGGCGATAGGAATAAACAAATCAGGCCGTACTAAGCCCATTTGTGGGTGCTGCCAACGCACTAATGCCTCGACTCCTTTGGCCTTGCCGTCCTCAGCACAGATCACAGGTTGATAAACCAAAAAGAACTCTTCGTTCTCTATCCCGCTACGAATATCATCAGCAAGGGAGTGACGAGATAACCGTGAATAGAGCACAAACAAGATAGAACCCGTAATCAAAATAATGCTAAAGGGTAGTGAGATGGCAAAAAATATCCAAAAAAAATGCCTAAAAAAAGCAGGTGACATTTCTAGTAACACCGAAAAACGATGCTCATCAGAATCTAAAGTCATTACCTCATTTTTGATAAATCCGAGTGATTCAGGAATCGTTTTTCCATTGATGGATAAAGCGACATTGATAACTGCGCTGGGAAACACATCGGGCTGTACAAAGGAATCTACTAAATATTTCCCTTCAATAATCACAGCGGCGCCGTGTTTAGATTTAGGGTCCCATTTAGATGACACTATCGCGGGCACCTCAGGCATAAAAGGCGTGCCCGCAATAATAAACTGATTAGATATTTCAAGATTTTCGGTAACACTAACAATGCTCAGGGGAATATCAATATCACCGGTTTTAGATGAGCAATAAACGCGTTGTGAGTCAAATATTAAAGCCGAACGAAAGTAAGGTTGGAACAACATATAGTTGTATAACTCTTGACACTCAGAATCCTTCAATGCCAATGCATAATGGCTGATTTCATCGGCATGAGAGATCAAAGTATCTACGTGATCTACATAAATAGCCCCCACACCTTTGACTTTATCTTCAACAAAATACTGTGCAGAGAGATAACTTGCAACAGCAGCAATTCCAATTGGAAACAATATGACTGCCAGCCATTGCCATAATGGCAGATTTAATTTTGCTAACTTTTTTCGCATATATCCTTAACTCACACAGCGCTCGGTTAAAAATAGTATCAAAATCGATGGAGTAAGACGTGTGTATATTTGTATCTCAGCGAATGTTTGCTTGATATAAACACACTGAATCGAGTTCTATTTTAGTCTAAAAAACCAGCATACCTTCTATTAATTTAGTCTATTCCCACATCACCAAAATGGCGGCAATAGCGATCAAGACTAACCCTAGCATATCTTTTATCTTTACTTTTTCCTTCAGCCAAAAGGTGGCAATCAAGATCATAAAGAAAACTTCAACTTGACCTAAGGTTTTAACATAGGGCACAGCCTGCAACGACATAGCACTAAACCAACCGATAGAACCTAAACAACTGGCGATGCTTGTCAGTAAAGTCAACTTAGGTCGTTGCCATAATGCTATCAGCGTAAATTTATCCTTAAGCAACAAATAACTGACTAACAGCAAAGTTTGTAGGCCTATCACAAATAGCAACACCCAAGCTGCGCTATGGGGGAAACCAATATTCAAACATAAACTCGCTTCTCGTACCCAAAGCGATGTCAGCGCAAACGAAGTACCACAGGCTAAACCAATCAATACCGTATTGAGCGACAGACTTCGCAGGCCTTGTTTGGCACTCATGAGAAAAATTGCCACACCACCCAACAACACTCCCGACCAACCTAAAAGGGATAAATGCGTCCCAAAAAACACTGTGCCTAAGATCGCCGCGACCACAGCTTCACTCTTGGCTAGCCCAGCACCAACGGCAAAGTTCTGTTGCTTGAACAATTTCACCATCAAGCCCGTCGCGAGAATTTGCATCGCCGATGCTCCGAGAATAAAACCGATAAAACGGTCGCTAAAATCGGGGATTCCGACATCCTGCCAAAGATATAAGCTCGCCAAATACACGGCGGCAATCGGCCCAGCCCAAATAAAACGCGCTAAGGTCACGCCCGCAACACTCACTTCTTCACTCAGCTGGCTTTGAAACGCATTACGCCAAGCCTGCATAAATGCCGCCAGCAAAGTGAGTAAGATCCACATAAAGGTATTCCGTAAAGAATCTGGTCGGCTATAAAAACAAGATTGTTAGGCAAAGCCCATCATAAAACATTAATGTTTCAGATAGCTACGGGGCTATACCAATCACATTCCTCGACTGAAAAACAAAAGCCCCGAACGAGTCGAGGCTTTAGGATTAAGTCACTAATTCATTAAGTCTTAGCTTGCGATTACTTACTGGTATCGATTGGCTCGAAGGATTTAACCAAATCGTCGATCGCTTTCATTTGCTTCAGATAATTTTCTAACTGATGCAAAGGCAGCGCACATGGGCCATCACACTTAGCGTTATCAGGATCAGGGTGCGCCTCAATGAATAGACCCGCTAAACCCAGCGCCATACCACTGCGCGCTAACTCGGTCGCCTGTGCGCGACGTCCACCCGCTGAATCTGCACGACCACCAGGGCGTTGCAGCGCATGGGTCGCATCGAAAATCACCGGATAGCCAGATTGCTTCATCTCGTCCATACCCAACATATCAACGACTAAGTTGTTATATCCAAAGCTTGAACCACGTTCACACAGGATGATCTCGTCATTACCCGCTTCGTTAAACTTAGTGATGATATGGCGCATTTCATGTGGTGCTAAAAACTGTGGCTTTTTCACATTGATGATAGCGCCAGTTTTTGCCATCGCGACAACTAAATCAGTCTGGCGTGCTAGAAATGCAGGTAACTGAATAATATCAACTACTTCTGCCACTGGCGCACACTGATGCACTTCATGCACGTCGGTGATCAAAGGTAAATTAAAGGTCTTTTTAATCTCTTCAAAAATCTTTAAGCCTTCCTCCATACCTGGACCGCGGTAAGAGTTAATCGAAGAACGATTCGCCTTATCAAAAGACGCCTTAAATATATAAGGGATCCCCAGCTTTTGAGTCACTTCGGCATAGGTTTCAGCAATCGACATAGCGAGATCGCGAGACTCAAGCACGTTCATGCCACCAAACAACACGAAAGGTTTATCGTTGGCAATCTCGATTGAACCTAGGTTTATGATTTTATTACTCATCGCAACTTCTCTCTAAAATGCTGGAACCTTTCCCAGCGGTGAATAGGAGCTAAGGCGGTTATACCGCAACTAACTGTAAAATTTGACCACAAATCCATGCCATATAGGTTCCTAACGCATAACCTAATACGGCTAACAGTACGCCCACGGGTGCTAAAGCGGGGTGAAATGCCGCCGCAACTACAGGGGCTGACGCAGCGCCACCCACATTCGCTTGGCTGCCTACGGCCATATAAAATAACGGGGCTTTAATCAGCTTAGCCACCAATAACATAAAGCTTGCGTGAACTATCATCCACACAATACCAATTAAAAAGTACAATGGCGTATCGAGCACCTTACTCACATCCATATGTAGACCAATGGTCGCAACTAAGATGTAAAGGAAGGCTGAAGCCACTTTTGATGCCCCCGCCGCCTCTAAATGACGCACTGGACTGAATGACATCGCCAAACCAATCGTTGTGACTATCACCACTAGCCAGAAAAATTTAGAGGTTAAACTGTAATCTGCAGTCCAAGGATAGTTCACTTCAAAAAATGGCCCCAGAAAATCAGCGGCGATATGAGCAATACCTGTGATACCAAAGCCTACAGCGACAATCAGCATAAGATCGCGCAGATTAGGAATGCGTGCATTTTCAGCGTGATACTTTTCAACTTTATCTTTTAACGCTTCAATAGCAGAAGTATCCGCACCGGTTTTAGCATCGATCTCTTTCGCTTTTGAGGCCAGAAACAGCAGTACTGCCATCCAAATATTGGCGACTATCACATCGACTGTCACCATCACAGAGAAAATATTACCGCCCACGTCATAAATTTCTTTCATTGCAGCTTGGTTTGCGCCCCCACCAATCCAGCTCCCCGCTAAGGTCGTCATACCACGCCATACCGCATCGGGGCCATCGACCCCAATTAAAGAAGGTTCAATAACCGACACCAGCAACAAGGCGATAGGGCCGCCGATAACGATACCGACAGTGCCGGTTAAAAACATGATCAAAGCTTTCGGCCCTAAACTTAAAATAGCTTTTAAATCTACGCTTAAAATCAATAAGACTAAACAAGCTGGCAGCAAATAACGGGATGCCACAAAATACAGTTGTGAGGTATTACCATCGATTACCCCAAAGGTATTCAATAACGATGGCAAGAAATAGCACAATAAAAGGGCGGGAATAAAACGATAAAACTTCTGCCAAAAAGGATGACTACTGCTACTGGTATAAAATACAAAACCTAGAATTGTCGCGAGTATTCCTAACGCCGTGGCATCGTTCGTCACTAAAGCCGTGCTTGTCATGCTAATTTCTCCCTATTGATACAGTTATTATTTTTATTAGAGACTTAACTTTTAAGTCCCTGGGTCAAACTTCCATCTGCCCAGTGTTATTATTTTTGCGGATTGAATTCGTTAATAAAAGTTGAATAAATAAGAAGAGCCCCGAAAGGCTCTGCTTTAGTGATAAACCTCGGCGTGTTCGTTTAATTCTTTGAGCTGCATCTTCACTATCTCGATCACGGGATCGTGAGGACTATTATCAACAAAATGCTGCAGATCGGCGGCGGCCACATTAATACAACCCAACTGCTGTGCAATAAACGCCCGCTCACGATTCAAATGCACATCGTCAACATGCCATTGCAACAGCAGGCTGCAACACTCCATCGCTGCCTCAAATTGATGCGACACTATGCAACCCGCCTTAAGCTCATGCAGCATACGCGTCAGCAGTTTTTTCACCGTTGCAGGCTTTAAGTAACTTGCCTTAAGTTCAGCAGCATTACCTAACTCGCCGCGCACTAACACGTGCAACTGGTGACGGGTGAGTTCCTTGCCCGTTAAAGGATCCAAATAACTCACTTCACCGCCAATCTTACAACGCAGCACCGTATTGCCAGGTAGCAATATGGGTTCGAGTTCAAGATCTAACTGCTTTGCCAGCAACATCAATACCGTCGCCAGCGTTGTACTATTACCTTGGCGACTAATTAAGCAAGTACCTAAATCTGCCGCCTCTGTACTGAAGTAGTTCTCACGAACACAAAAACCTAAATCCTCGTAAAACCAATGCAACAGCGCATTAAAACGCTGTTGTTGATCAACCAAGTAATGACTTAATACGGCTCCCGCCATTTCAAACCAAGCCCATTTAGCGGCTTCAAGTTTAGAAAATCCAAGGTGCGCACCTACATCCAATGCCGACTCGGGCAATGAAATGCCATCTTGCAGAGTGTAGTTACCCATTAACCCAATAATACCGCTTGTTTAAAATGAGCCAATTTAGCAGCATAAACCAACCAACCTATCGCGCCTAAGTAAGCAAACACTTTGAACAATTTGTTTCTGTTTGCTTTTATGGCAATGGCGCCTAGGACAATGTAAGCAACTACAGCACCGATTTTTTCGGTCATCCAAGGATCCACAAAAGGAAATTGCTGGATCATAAAACACAAAGTTAAGCCCGACAGCAGCAGGAAAGTGTCGATAACATGGGGCGCTATCTTGAGCAGCTTCTTCTCCATCAGAGCCGATTGGCGCAGATGCAGGACAAAGCGAACGGTAAGCAGTAACACGCTCAACGCGATAAAGGTAAAATGCAGATGTTTAACCGCAGGATATAGACTGTAAAAAGTTTCCATTACGATACTTATGGCCAGTGACAAAGGCGCTAGTTTACCCTAATCCTTGACGGCATACCAATGCCTATCAGCCTAGATATTCAGAGCTAACATCATAAAAAATCAAACGAGAAGTGACGATGAATTTAAGCTTAATTAACGATGAATCAACCGAGTTCACCGACGCTGTAAAACAAAAAATTGTCGAGTTCAACCAAGTTCAATGGCAGGGGCTTAGCCGTAAAAATCTCGGACTCAAACTACAGGACTCCGAAGGTAAACTGTTAGCAGGGATCAGCGGTAAAACCTTCGGCAATTGGTTGTTAATCGATTATCTGTGGGTCGATGATTCTTTAAGACACCAAAGTATCGGCACGCACTTGCTATTAAAAGCAGAAAGCCAAGCAAAAGCGCGCGGCTGCCAATTTGCCCTACTCGATACCTTAGATTTCCAAGCTAAGCCCTTCTATGAGCGCCACGGCTATCGCGTACAATGGATACAACAAGCCTACCCTGAAACCGGCAGTAAATTCTTTATGGTAAAAGTGTTGTGATGTTTAAGGTCAGCGGTCATAAACGTACCCAATGCTTAGGCTACCATTTCTAATATCTAACTCAGACCGTTTCAATTATCTAACTCAGACCGTTTCAATGAACTTGAGCTAATTGCGAGTGGTTAATGATTTGCGCACCTTTTACTCGCAAAGCTACAAACGGAAAAATAAGAGATAGGACAGGCGTCCTCAGCCGAAGCAACCCAATTGAATTAAATCTTCAACCTAATCCGGTTTAAACACGCCGATCATTGCGCCGGTTGCTTTTTCTGTCACCTTTTCATCAGTTTGCTGTTCACGGTAATCACACTCTGTGCATTCAACAGTTTCGATGCCGTTTTCCTTGTAGAGTAAAATGCTGTCTTTGGCGCTGCATTTTGGGCACTTAGCACCGGCTACGAAACGCTTTTTGATTTTAGTGTTTGTCATAATAGATAAAGGACCAGATAGCAGGGCCAAGGGACTCGGCCGAAGAAATTGCCGCTATTTTGCCACACTGATGATTGAATACCAGTGTTACCTGAAAGTATGAGGCCTTAGGTCGATGTGATGCGATTCGCTAAAGATCATCCTGAAAAGTCGAATAATTGTCCTAGTTATCGGGTCAGGCTGTGGTTTGAAACTGGGTTGTACGCTATTATCTGTGCCCTGACGAATTCACGTTCTAACCAAGTTGTAGTTAATGATCAGCATCAACCAAGCGCAATTAATCCGTGGCAGCAAAACCCTGCTAGATGAGACCTCTCTCACGATTTATCCCGGCCATAAGGTCGGTTTAGTCGGTGCTAACGGCACAGGCAAATCCTCACTGCTCGCATTAATTTTAGGTCACTTAAGCCTAGATAAAGGTGAATTTAGTCTGCCTTCTGGCTGGCAAATTGCCACTGTGGCCCAAGAAACCCCTGCGCTCGACGTCTCGGCACTGGAATATGTGATCGATGGCGATAGCGAATATCGTCAATTAGAAGCCCTATTACACAAGGCCCAAGAAGATAACGACGGCAATGCCATCGCACTCTTACACGGCAAAATCGACGCTATCGGTGGTTATGCGATTCATTCGCGCGCGGGTTCATTGTTAGCGGGTCTGGGCTTTAGTGAAGCCGATCAAAGCAATCCAGTGAAAAGCTTTTCGGGCGGCTGGCGTATGCGCCTTAACTTAGCCCAAGCGCTACTGTGCCGCTCTGACTTATTACTCCTCGACGAACCCACCAACCACTTAGACTTAGATACCATGTACTGGCTCGAAGGTTGGATTAAGTCCTATCAAGGCACGCTGATTTTAATCAGCCATGATAGGGACTTTATCGATGAAATCGTTGATGAAATCGTCCACGTTGAAAATCAAAAACTCAATTTCTACAAAGGCAATTACAGTGCCTTTGAGCGCATTCGTGCCGAACGTATGTCGCAGCAACAGGTTGCCTTCGAACGCCAACAAAAAGAACGTGCGCACATGCAGTCCTTCGTTGACCGTTTCCGTTACAAAGCAAGTAAAGCCAAACAAGCCCAGAGCCGCTTAAAGGCGTTAGAGCGCATGACTGAGTTGTTGCCGTCTCAAGCCGACAGCCCCTTTTATATGGAGTTTCGTGCTCCAGAAGCCCTGCCCAATCCACTGATTAAGATGGAGCAAGTCGCGATCGGTTATAGCGATAAGCCAATCCTGAGCAAGGTGCATTTAAACTTAGTGCCGGGTGCGCGCATTGGTTTACTCGGCCGTAACGGCGCGGGTAAATCGACATTAATCAAGCTGTTATCAGGCCAATTATCGCCAATGACAGGTTTGTATGAACCTAATCCTGGCGTCAATATCGGTTACTTTGCCCAGCATCAAATCGAATTTTTGCGCCTCGACGATACGCCGATGCAGCATTTAGTGCGTCTGGCGCCCAATGCCAGAGAGCAAGAACTACGTAACTTCTTAGGCGGTTTTGGCTTTAATGGCGATATGGCGCTCTCACCTGTACGCCCCTTTTCTGGCGGCGAGAAAGCCCGTTTGGTGTTGGCGCTATTAGTTTGGCAACGCCCTAACCTATTGCTGCTCGATGAACCCACCAACCATTTAGACTTAGAGATGCGCCACGCCCTGACAATGGCATTGCAAACCTTTGAAGGCGCTATGGTTGTCGTCTCGCATGATAGGCATTTACTGCGATTAACCTGTAGCGATTACTATCTGGTGGATCAAGGTGAAGTACGTGCCTTCGACGGTGACTTAGACGATTATCACCAATGGTTGCTCGATGCGGCGAAAGCCAACTCGAATCAAAACAGCACCAGTGACGAGATCAAACCTGCGGCCGATAAGAAGATACAGAAACGCCTCGAGGCCGAGATCCGCCAAAAGGTATCACCACTCAAGCGCAAACAAACTAAGTTAGAAACCGAGCAACAAAAGCTGAGCGAACGCCTCGCCGAGCTAGAACACTTGCTGGCCGATAGCGAATTGTATGATCAAGATAACAAAGCCAAGCTAACCTCGGTATTAACCGAGCGAACGAGCTTGACGCAAACCTTAGAAGACAGTGAAATGCAATGGCTCGAGTTGCAAGAAGAGATAGATGCAATGGAGCAAGAGGTCATGGAGCAACAATAACTCCAGCGTTCTTTTACATAAAAGTCAGTAGCAGCGGCAATACAAGGAAATAGTATGGCGGTTTTAACCCAGTTCGACAGTCAACTCTGGCAATGGTGTGATATGAGCTATGCGCAAAACAAAGCGCTCTGTCTCGAATTGCAAAATAGCTGTCAGGTGAACGTCAATCTACTGCTATTGGCACAATATTTAGATATCACTATGGATGTGTCTGGGCCGCAGCAATACAGCCCAGACCAATGGCAAGCACTGATGAATGCTGTGGGTGAATGGGATGAAAGGTTTCTCATGCCCTATCGCAAATTACGTAAACTCGCTAAATCCAGCCTGAATGAGCAAGAGTATCAGCAGATGCTCGCTGTTGAGCTGATGATGGAACGTAAAGCGCAGCGAACCATCTTGAATAAACTCAATGAACTCAGCCCAAACGGCCAAGCGACAAATCTAGTGAGCTACTTAAGCCTGTTTGGACTCAGTGACATTGACGCCAACGAAATCGGCCTCATTGCGCCCTGATTCAATCTAAACAAATCATTTTAAATCAATCACATAAAAGCAATAATAAGCTAAATCAAATTAACGCTATGATCATCAGAGCCGCTAACGGCTGCGGCCTTGCGGATAGCGTTCACAGTCATCCTTGATCACCAACCAGTTCAACTGACTCTCAGTATAAATATGGTACTTAGGCTGAACTTGGTTAGCATCGTCCAGACTCGCTATGCTCAAGGTCGAATAATCGGGATATTGAGTATGTCGGTAAGTTAACGATGTACCGCACTTGTCACAAAATCCACGGCGAATAAACTCGGACGATGCGAACTCAGTCACCTGACCTTTAAGCCAAATCACTTGGCTGAGTTTAAAATCCATCCAAGCCCCAAATGCAGATCCCGTGCTTTTTTGGCATGAACGGCAGTGGCAATAATCCGCATCAAAGGGTTCACCTTCAACCTGATAACGAATCGCCCCGCATAAGCAACCACCTTCCCGTAATATGTTTTCAGACATTCACACCCCATCAAGCTTTATCAAGCTAAGCTGCATTTTGATAAGATAACATCAGGCTTTACCGTCAGTGAGCTTCTGTGCGAGTGCGGTGGCATTACGTGCCGTGATGCCATAAATCGACAGCTGCGGGTTAGCGCCAAGGCTGGTCGGGAAGATAGAGCCATCCATTACAGATAAATTCTCTAAATAGTGCGACTGTCCATAACTGTTGACCATAGAAAGCTTTTCATCTTCGCCGAAGGGACAACCGCCCATCACGTGCGCCGATGCGACGATAGTGCGCAGTGGCGCGAGTGACATCTGCGTAATGCTCTCTTTGGCGTCTTTCCACGAGGATAAGTAAGGCATGCCATCGCTGATCGGCAACACTTTTAAGGCGCCCGCCGAGAATTGTAACTCCGCCATGCTGGCAAAAGCGCGTCTCGCGGCCCGCCAAAAGGCATCGGTCAGCGGATAATCTAAAGCAAAACCCTTATCCGTTAAGTGTACTGCACCGCCTTGACTGTCGGGATGATAGCCATCGCGGATCAAAGCGATAGTCACTTGCAACTGATTGAATTGTGACATTAACTCAGCATGACTTGTACCATATCCTAAGGTTTTAGAGGCAATTAAAATCGGATGCACCGGCGGCACTTCGAGTTTATAACCCAGCTCACCATCGGCGCCATTGTTCCACACAAATTCATCGGAATAGATAGATTGCGGCGCACCGCTATGGCCATTGATCGAATCGGCAAATACGCCGCCGGATAACAAAGTAGGATGTAAAAAGGTGCGTTTACCCAAAAGTTGGTGGGGATCGGGTACTTGCGAACGCATCAAAATCGTCGGTGTATGGATAGCACCCGCACTCAAAATATAATGTTTAGCCTTAAATAACAGCTCAACGTCAGTGGGTCGTAAATTCACATCCAACGCCTGCGCCTTTAACGCAAACACTTGGCCATTATGGTGCTCAATCTTAGTCACTTTAGCGCGACTGATCAGCTGCGCGCCTTTCTCAAGTGCCGCGGGAATCGTAGTGACTAACATAGATTGCTTCGCATTGACCGGACAACCCATGCCGCAATAGCCGGTATTCCAGCAACCCGCCACATTGCGTTTAATTACTGTGTATTCCCAGCCAAGATTGATACAACCTTGCTTCAGGGCGGCATTATTGCGATTAGGCTCATAATTCCATTCATGAATGTTGAGCCGTTGTTCCATTTGCTCAAACCAAGGATCTAAACTCTCGCGATTAAGCCCAGCAACCGATTTATGTTGCGCCCAAAAAGCTAACGCCTCGGTCGGAGTGCGGATTGAAGTGGTCCAGTTAACTGTGGTTGAGCCACCGACTGCGCGGCCCTGAAAAATTCCAATCGCCTTATCGGCGGTTTTCATCGCCGCAGCTTGTTGATACAAGTTGGGGTAAGCGACCCGCTCTTCACTGCTGGTTTTCTTGCAATTGGCTCGCATCAGTGTGCAACCAACCAGAGTTTAAACCATTCACTATAGGATCTATGATTGCCAACTTGAGTGCTCCACTGTCGCGGGTAAGATGCTTATTATTCGGCGTTTGATTAGGTTAAAAATGGACTCGCTATTTGAACAGTTCAGGCTTGGCATAATGCAGGCGGCTCCAGTGCTCAGGACAAGCGTAGTAACTTGCCATCACTAATTCCCGCAATCCGAGATAAGCCGTTTGTAACAAAGCAAAATAACTGTGGCGCCAGTTTTCTAACATATCAGTTAACTCGGCGGGAGAGCGCATCAATAGCGGCGTCATGCTCGAGGTGAGTACTAGTAAACCAAGACGATTTTCGAGCATATCGAGCAGCTCAAACAATTCGGTCTGCTGCTCATCGGGTAACACAGCAATCGACTGTTTGATGGCATCTAAAGTGCGGTTTTGCGCCGCCAACTTATGGATGGCCACATCAGGCAAGGCGCCGTCGAGCATCACAGGTAAAAGCACGCTAAACAACAAGCGATAATCTTTGCCTTCGCTATCCTCGGGCAAACTAAACTCAGGAGAATAGAGATTAACCCCTAAGGCTAACGCCGCCGTACCGGCAAACGCGCCCATTATAAAGGTTCGTCGCTTCATCTCTATCTCCTAATTATCAACCTAAATGTCGGCCTAAATATCAGCATAAAAAACAATTGTGCTACAATGGCCGCGAGTTTATACCCAAGCGACCTCAAAATACGAATTTCAGCATTTTGAGTTGGTTTGGGTATAAATTAAACACACGTTTTAATTTTCAGCAATAGCCGATACCAAGATAAACATCTATGCCAAATTCCTTTATGCCACCTTGGTGGGCCAAGAGTCCCCATATACAAACGATTTTACCCGTATTCACTAAAGTGGCCAAACCAGCATTACAGCGGCAGCGCTTAGAGTTACCTGATGGCGATTTTATCGATTTAGATTGGCAGGATGTTCCACAGTCTGGCAAACCGATCGTGGTGATCATCCACGGCTTAGAAGGAAGTGCTCAGTCCCATTATGCACGGCGGATACTGCAAGCCTGTAAAGAACAGCAACTCGCTGCCGTCGTGCACCATCACAGAAGTTGTTCGGGTGAGGCCAATCGCCTCGCCCGCAGTTATCACAGTGGCGATACGGACGATTTACAGTTTAGTCTATCGACACTGAAAAGCGCGTATCCGCAATCGCCCTTATTAGCCGTAGGTTACAGTTTAGGCGGCAATGTGCTGACTAAGTATCAAGGCGAATATCAGGATGATAGTTTATTAGCCCGCGCAGTGGTTGTCTCTGCGCCGCTGCAATTGTCCGCCTGCGCTAAACGCTTGGAAAATGGCTTTTCGAAGGTGTATCAAAGCTATTTAATCAAACAGTTACAACAGAAAATCAGCCATAAACTGAATGATCCCGACTTAGCCATCTCTATGCCGCTAAGCCAGTTGCAGGTCGACCGTTTAAATACCTTCTATGATTTTGACGATAAAGTCACAGCGCCATTACACGGCTTTGACGGCGTCGACGATTACTATACGCGTGCCAGTGGCTTACCCTTTGTCAGCCGTATAACTAAACCGACGCTCATCATACATGCTAAGGACGATCCCTTTATGACCGATGAAGTGATCCCCCAATCGAGTCAATTGTCGGGCTATGTGGAATACGAACTGCATCCCTATGGCGGTCATGTTGGCTTTATCGAAGGCGGTACACCTTGGAAACCGCGCTTCTATCTTGAGCGACGGATTTTACACTTTTTACTCGGCGATCAAAGTGTTGACCCACTTAGCGTAGACCCCATCAACGGCGACAATATTCTCCAAGGAAGCACCGATGCTCATTCCCTATGAAACCCTGTTACAACTCCCCCAGGAAACGCTGGCCAATCTGATCCGCGAATATCTCTTCGGTCAAGTGGAGGATGGCAGCTTTGCCAGTCTCGATGAACAGGAACTGGCTCAGGCGATAGTCCAATGTCAACAAGCACTTAAACAAGGTAAGCTGAAATTAGAGTACAGTGAAGACGATGAGTCCTTCGCATTACGCTCGGCGGATCAAATAGCACAGCAGCAAGATTGACCAGTCCTACCTCTGTACCGTATAAATAGTACTCGCGTTTTTATCGCTTCCCCATAAGCGGCTCTTTTGGTTCCTAGCTAGGTAGAAAAAATGTCAGCAAAACATCCCATTATTGCAGTTACAGGCTCATCAGGCGCGGGAACCACCACCACCACGACCGCCTTTAGCCATATTTTTCGCCAACTCGGGATCAACGCCGCCTTTGTCGAAGGCGACAGTTTTCATCATTTTACCCGCGCCGAAATGGAAGTCATGATCCGCAAATCCCAAGCTGAAAACCGCAATCTTAGCTATTTTGGCCCAGAGGCTAATAACTTTGCTCGTTTAGAACAATGCTTTCGCGATTACAGCACCACAGGCCAAGGTGAAACCCGCAGCTATTTACACACCTTCGATGAGGCAGTGCCTTTTAACCAGATGCCTGGCACTTTTACCCAATGGCGACCACTACCTGAAAATACCGATATGCTCTACTACGAAGGCTTACATGGCGGCGTAGTTACTGGTGATGCCAATGTCGCCCAGCATGTGGACTTGCTGATCGGCATGGTCCCCATAGTCAACTTAGAGTGGATCCAAAAAATTATCCGCGATACTTCGGAGCGTGGCCACAGCCGTGAAAAAGTCATGGGGTCAATTGTGCGCAGTATGGACGACTATATTAAGCACATGACGCCACAGTTCTCCCGCACTCACATTAACTTTCAGCGAGTACCGACGGTCGATACCTCTAACCCATTTAGTGCCAAAGATATTCCGAGCTTAGATGAGAGCTTTGTGGTGATCCGCTTCCGCGGTATCAATAATGTCGACTTCCCCTATTACCTCAATATGATCCAAGGTTCATTTATGTCACGGGTCAACACACTCGTCGTCCCCGGCGGCAAAATGTCGCTGGCGATGGAGCTGATCCTTACGCCTTTGATTAAAGATTTGATGGAAAAACGTCAACAACTTAATACTCCAGAGGCGAACTGAAACCTTGAGGATTTGTGGGCAATTTTGACTAAAGGCTAAGGAAATAAAGTCTTTTTTTGCAATGGATTAAGTTTTATTTAAGCCACTCGCGCTAATCTTGTCGGCATCGGGATTTCAGGCGAAAGAACGATAGTTGGCATACTCTTGGGAGTTAATTCCCCCATCTTGATCTGTTGATTTCCTTGAGTATGTCAGCAACCTGTTAACGTAACTTTAAGTCTTCAGAGTTAATTCCACATCCATACTTGATCTGTCGATTTCCTTGAGTATGTCAGCAACCTTTTTAACGAAACTATATAAGTTAATTCCGCATCCATGCTTGATCTATTGATTCCCTTTAGTATGTCAGCAACCTCTGATGAATAGCTAACTCCATACCAGTGCTTGAGCCAATATGCATTTTAAACTGATTTTCTGCGCACGAGATTCTTGTACATCACCATGCACTCTAAGGCTATGCCTCTGGGCGAACAGTAAATAGATTCCTCCTCTAACCCCTCACCACCAAAACCACAGTGGCGATAGAAATCCACCGCATTTAAAGTTGATTCTAATCTGAGTTGGGCTATCCCCTGATTAAAAGCCATAGTTTCAATAAATTGTAGCAATACCTTGCCGACACCTAAGCCCATAGCATTGGGGGAAACAAACAAGGCTTCTAACTGGGCATAGGGTTCATCCAACATGGCAGTGCCGACCACAGTCTTAAGCTGCGACTCGTCAGAGGACAACTCTGCTACATAAAAATGTGCATCGACGATACGACTAAATTGCTCGGTCAGTTCGCCCTCGGTCCAAATCACCAGATCGCCCGCATCATAAAATCCAGCGCAGCCCTTATTAATAGCTGCATTACGGATATCCCAGCAGGCCTGAGCATCCGCTTTCGTTGCTTTTCGTATAGTTATCATCATGTTTTCCAATTAAAAATGCTCAGCCATAACATGCCATGAAGCCGCTAAAACGCCAAGTAAACGAGTGATCTCATCTTTCAACCAATAAAAAACCGCCCGTAGGCGGTTTTAATCAAAGCCACAGAACCTTAATGGATCTTTAGCTAACATATCTGACTTAGTCTTAGCGCTAGGCTTAAATCTAGGCTTAGCCTTTAATCAATTCACTAATAGTCAATACGCCGTGGGTCGTTGCACCCGCGCCCCACATGGCAGAAGCTGAATCTTCAAAAGCGCCTGCTAAATCAACGTGTAACCATTTAGCTTCGGGTGACACGAAACGCCATAAGAAACCAGCGGCATTAGAAGCACCACCTGCACCACCGCCTTTCATTGCGCGGCTGTTTGCGGTGTCAGCATAGGCAGATGGACACATTTCTTTGTGCCAAGGATCCAGCGGCAGCGGCCATACGCGCTCGGCAACGCTAGTGGCTTTTTGCTGGGCCAGTTGCAACACATCCGCCTGTGGCGAGAAAATCGCGTTGTAGTTAGAACCCACCGCCATCACAGCGGCGCCTGTAAGGGTCGCTGCATCGATAATAAAAGGTGCGCCTGTAGCAGAAGCGGCTTGTAGGCCATCGGCCAACACTAAGCGCCCTTCCGCATCTGTGTTCACCACTTCAACTGTTACACCATTTTTGTAGGTCAGAATATCACCTAACTTATAGGCGCGGCCGCTGATCAAGTTTTCAGCACAACATAAGAAGAGTTTAACGCGTTTGTTGAGGCCAGATTTGATCGCTAAACCAAGTGCTGCAGTCACAGTCGCCGCGCCGCCCATATCGCATTTCATGCCTAACATGCCTTCAGAAGCCTTGATGCTGTAGCCGCCAGAATCAAAGGTTATCCCTTTACCCACAAGCGCCACAGACACAGGTGCATCGGCGGCTAATGGGTTGAAGTCTAACTCTAACATTGCCGGTGGACGCTCACTGCCGCGACCGACGGCATGGATACCAATCCACTGTTCTTCAAGCAGCGCTTCACCTTCGATAATCCGATAACTCACCTTGTCGCCACCAACCTCAGCCAACCATTTTGCGGCTTGCTGGGCGAGTTTCACTGGCGACAGGTTCTCAGGCGTATCGTTGATCAGTTGACGGGCAAAAGTCGCCACATCGAGTCGACGTTGCAATTCTGCTTGCACAGACTCATCACCACACCAATGGATTTGATAGCCTGGTTTTGCCGTCGCGAAACCTTGGGCAAATACCCATTGGCTATTGAGATCCCAAAACTGCCCAGCTAATTCCACACTGCTAATGCCTTGACTGCGCAGTTTACGGGCCGCCATTTGAATTTGACGCAGCTCATCGCCACCCGCTAAATGAATTTGCGCACCGTCGGCAGTATAAGTCACATCAGCCTTGCCCCAGTGCGCGGCGGGTGCTTCTTTGGTTAATTGCACTTTCATCAATTCAGTTACTTTTAGTTCACTCATTAGGGATCCTTATTTTTCGATTCGTTTTAGAATAATCAATCAGAACAATCAATCAGCAATCAGAACAAACTTTATGGCGGCAGTTTACTGCTAGCAGGCGATGACGCAAAGCGATTGGCTGAAGTTACTCAGGTAAAATCTGTAAACATTTGCGAAATTTGCTAGGCTTTGCGACCTAGAACAGCCGAGATAGGTCTACCGATGGAATTTACTCCGCCACTACAACAGGGCATTTTATTGCGCCGCTATAAGCGTTTTCTGGCCGATGTGCAGCTAAGCGATGGCAGTGAGATCACCCTACATTGCCCCAATACCGGCTCTATGCGTAATTGCCTGTATCCCGGTGAAACCGTATGGTTTTCTACCTCTGATAACCCTAAACGTAAGTACGCCCATACATGGGAACTGATGACCACGCCAGATGCTGGCTTAATCGGGATCCACTCGGGTCAGGCGAACACCTTAGCCGAAGAAGCCATCAATAAAGGTATCATCAAGGAACTCACGGGTTATGATAGCCTCAGCCGTGAAGTCAAATACGGTGATGAAAATAGTCGCATCGATATCCTGCTACAGGGTGCTCAAAAACCCGCCTGTTATATAGAAGTCAAAAGTTGTACTTTGCTCGAGGATGGCCAAGGTTATTTTCCTGATGCTGTGAGCCTACGAGGCCAAAAACATTTACGTGAATTGATGCACATGGTCAGTCAAGGCCACAGAGCCGTATTGCTGTTTGTGGTGCAGCACAGTGACATATTCAGTGTTGCTCCCGCAGCACATATCGACCCTGAATATGCTAAGTTACTGAAAAAAGCAGTGTTAGCTGGAGTTGAAGTCCTTGCCTATCGCTGTGAAATGTCCCCGACTGAGATTCACCTAGCCCAAGCCTGTGTTGTCCGAGTATGATGTTAAGGCTGAGTTAAATTTGATTTCATTTGAATTAGCGAACATAGTCAAAAAATTCAATCAAAGCAGAATGAAAAGTTTGCCTCGATGTGAAGATTCTGCTATAGATAGCGGCCGTTCTTAAGGACGCCCTACAAACGCAAATGATTACAGGAGATGCGTTATGCCTGAAGGCACCAAAAAACTTGGCGTACTCGCTATCGCAGGTGTAAATCCTTACCAGGAAAAGCCGGGTGAGGAGTATATGAACGCTAAGCAACTGGGTCACTTCAAGACAATTCTTGAAGCTTGGCGCAATCAGTTGCGTGAAGAGGTCGACCGTACTCTTAGCCACATGCAGGACGAAGCCGCAAACTTTCCCGATCCTGTTGACCGTGCAGCACAAGAAGAAGAGTTCAGCCTCGAACTTCGTGCTCGCGATAGAGAACGTAAGCTGATCAAAAAAATCGAAAAAACACTGCAAAAAATTGAAGAAGACGATTTCGGCTTCTGTGATTCTTGCGGTATCGAAATCGGCATCCGCCGTCTCGAAGCGCGTCCAACAGCCGATCAATGCATCGACTGTAAAACGCTTGCAGAGATCAAAGAGAAACAAATGGCTGGTTAATCAAGCATACTGGGCGGGGATTTCCCCGCCTATTTGTTTCTAGCAACTCGTAATCTCGACGAGCTTAAGCCAAGCTCACTCCAATTTACCCCGATTCGCTTTTCTCTTAGCATACCTCTAAAATACATCCACTTTTACCGTCGCGACTTTAAAACGCCATCTAGTTGTTATGTCAAAGCTATTACATTCCGATTTATCCAGCCAGCCCTATGTCGGCCGCTTTGCGCCTTCGCCTTCGGGTGCCTTGCACTTTGGCTCGCTTATCGCCGCCCTTGGCAGCTATCTGCGCGCCCGCTCCCTACAGGGTAAATGGCTAATTCGCATCGAAGATATAGACCCACCGCGGGAAGTCAAAGGTGCCGCCGATGATATCTTACGCACCTTAGAAGCCTATGGATTTGAGTGGGATGATATGCCTCTGTATCAAAGCCAGCGCACAGCAGCTTATCAAGCGCAAATTGACTCGCTGCTCGCCCAAGATAAAGCCTATTTCTGCCAATGTAGTCGCAAGCAAATTCAAGCCATGGGCGGCGTCTACGATGGCCGCTGCCACCGATTACCACAAACCCAGTCTGCAAATCTTGTTAGGTCGGGTGCGGTGCGAATCGTCAACACGGCGCAAGTGCAAGAATTTGATGACAATCTAATGGGCCATATTTGCGTTGATCGCCATTTTGCCGCAGAGGATTTCATCATCAAACGCAGTGATGGTCTGTACGCCTATCAACTGGCCGTGGTACTCGACGATGCTTATCAAGGGGTCACCGAAGTGGTTCGAGGCTGCGACTTAATCGAGGCCAGTTGTCGCCAACTGAGTTTGTATCAAAGCTTTGGTTTAGCCGCACCGCAATGGCTGCACTTGCCACTCGCCTGCTTAAGTAAAGGCTTTAAGCTCTCAAAACAGAATCATGCACAGGCAATTGATACACTTAATCCACAGGCGAGCCTCAATGCGGCACTGACATTTTTAGGCCAAACACCCGTCGAAACCCGCGGCTCTGTGGCACGAATGCTCGCTCAAGCCGTGGATCAGTTTCAATTATCCACTATACCGCAACAATCTGAGATACTGATCGAGCCCTGATATACTCATTAGGCCGCATTTGGTATATGATAGCCGCCAGATTTTTAATCAAATAACAGATCATATTTCGAGGTGTCCCATTTTTCGCCGTATCAGCCAATTCTGCAAACAGCTATTTGAAGACGCGCCTAAAACGACCGCTCCGACTCCAGCTCAGATTGAACCAACAACGCCAGAACAAAATTCCGGTGCTTTGAGTTTAGAGTTAGTACCAAGAGATGCCCATACCATCTCGCGCAAACAAATCAGCGAGAATGCCCTTAAGGTATTATACAGACTGAATAAATCTGGCTTTAAAGCCTATTTAGTCGGCGGCGGTGTACGCGATTTACTCTTAGGGATTGAACCGAAAGATTTCGACATAGTGACCAATGCAACACCGGAAGAAATCAAAAAATTATTCCGTAATTGCCGTGTTGTCGGTCGCCGTTTCCGCTTAGCGCACATTGTTTTCGGCCGCGATGTGATTGAAGTCGCCACCTTCCGCGGTCACCACGGCGAGAGTAATGAGAAAGCCTCTAAAGCCAATGCCGAAGGGCGTTTGCTGCGCGATAACGTCTATGGCGAAATCGATGAAGATGCCGAGCGCCGCGACTTTACTGTCAATGCCCTCTATTACGATATCAGCGATTACTCGATTCGCAGCTATGGCGGCGGTATGGCCGATCTAAAAGCGGGCACCCTAAGATTAATCGGCGATCCTGAAACCCGTTACCGTGAAGATCCTGTGCGTATGTTAAGGGCGGTGCGTTTCGCCACTAAGCTCAACATGGGTATCGAAACCGTCACAGCCGCACCGATTAAACAATTAGCGCCGCTGCTCAAAGATATTCCGGCAGCGCGTATGTACGAAGAAGTTTTGAAACTCTTCTTTGCAGGCAAAGCCTTAGCCAACTTCGAACTGATGCAAGAATACAAGCTATTCGCGCCGCTGTTTCCGCAAGTGGCCGCTCTGCTAAAAGATGATCCTAAAGGTACGACCATGAAAATGGTGCAAGCCATCATGAAGAGTACAGATCAAAGAGTTAACGAAGATAAGCCGGTCACACCTTCATTCTTCTATGCTGCGCTTCTCTGGTATCCACTGCGTCAACGCGCCGAGGATATCGCGGTTGAAAGTGGCCTAACCTTATATGATGCCTTCTTTGCCGCCATGGGCGATGTGATGGAGCAGCAATGCCAAACCATTAGTATTCCACGCCGTTTTAGTACGCCAGCAAAAGACATTTGGCAGTTACAGTTACGCTTTGATCGTAGCCAAGGCACCCGCGCCTTTAAACTAATGGAACACCCTAAGTTTAGAGCTGCATACGATTTACTCTTACTCAGGGGCGAAGTCGAAGCGGGTAATGTCGCTAAAAGTGCCGCTTGGTGGCAACAATTTGTCGAAGCCGATGAAACAGAACGTTTAGCTATAGCGCGTAGCGGCAGTAAATCGCCAAACCGCAACCGTAATGCCACCCAACGTCGTCGCCGTCCTCGTGCACCGAATGCCGATAGTTCAGCGCCGACGAACGCACCTAAAGCGAGTGGCACACCTAAAGTTAAAACGGCTGAATAATGCCCCGCGTCTACGTCGCATTAGGCGCAAATCTTAAAGATCCCAAGGCTCAATTGGACAATGCCGTGACGGCATTGTCCGCCTTAGGCAACAGTCTCATCGTTTCTCCCTATTACCATTCGACGCCTATGGGCGATGTCGTGCAACCCGATTATGTAAATGCGGTGGCGAGTTTCGATACTGATCTTGCGCCATTAGCTTTACTCGATGCACTGCAGCATATTGAAAACACCCAAGGTCGAGTCCGCCTAGAGCGTTGGGGGCCTAGAACCTTAGATCTCGATTTACTCTTGTATGGTAATGAGAACATTGACATTCCTAGACTCAAAGTGCCCCACTACGGCATGAAAACGCGCAGCTTTGTGCTCGTGCCTTTAGCCGCAATTGCACCGGATCTGATTCTGCCGTGCAACACTGCCATCGACAGTCTTATCGATACAAAAATGTTGGCCGAGTTACAACAACTGGGCATTGATCATTGAAGTCCGTCCTCAGTTAGCTTATAACACCACTTCTATTTGGTTTGAAGATCATCCATATGTCTAAAATTACTAGCTCAACCCTGTTGAAATACAAACAGGAAGGTAGAAAATTCACGGCACTGACAGCCTATGATGCCAGTTTTGCCAGCGCGTTCGATAGCGAAGGTGTCGATGTGCTGCTGGTCGGCGATTCTTTGGGAATGGTTCTCCAAGGCCATGACGATACCCTGCCCGTCACTACAGCAGAAATCGCTTACCATACTCGCTGTGTTCGTCGCGGTATCGAACGTGCGCTGCTGATCGCCGATATGCCCTTTATGAGTTACGCCACGCCAGAACAAGCCATGGTCAACGCCACTGAGTTAATGCAAGCTGGCGCAAACATGGTCAAAGTCGAAGGTGGCCACTGGTTACTCGAAACCGTCACTAAGCTCACCGAACGCGGTATTCCTGTATGTGCCCACTTAGGCTTAACGCCTCAGTCGGTTCATGTGTTTGGTGGTTTTAAAGTGCAAGGCCGCGATGCCGAAAATGCCCAGCGCATCCTCGACGAAGCTAAAGCTTTAGAAGCTGCAGGGGCTCAACTACTCGTAGTGGAATGTATCCCTGCACCTCTCGCTGCGGCGATCACTCAAGCCTTAACGATTCCAGTCATTGGAATTGGCGCAGGCGCATCGACTGATGGACAAATCTTGGTGATGCATGATGTGTTAGGTATTTCAAGTGGTTACATTCCACGTTTCTCGAAAAACTACCTAAAACAAACCGGTGAAATTCGTTCTGCGGTACGTGCTTATATCGACGAAGTTGCCCAAGGAACCTTTCCTAGCGAAGAACACACTTTTAACAAATAACAGATTTATGCAAGGTAAGGCTCAATGATCACTAGCGCCCATATTGATGATATTCGCACTCAAGTGCGTGCATGGCGTGCCAAGGGCGAAACTGTCGCCTTTGTGCCGACCATGGGCAATCTCCATCGGGGACACATCACCTTAGTGAAAGAAGCGGCTAAACGTTGTGATCATGTGGTGGTATCGATTTTCGTCAATCCAATGCAGTTTGGCCAGAATGAAGATCTCGATGCCTACCCACGCACACTCGCAGCCGACAGTGAAGCCCTCACGGCTGCTGGCGCTGAGTTGCTGTTTACCCCAACGCCAGCCGTGATGTATCCCAAGGGCTTAGCGCAACAAACCTATGTTGAAGTGCCTGGTATTTCAGATCTGCTCTGCGGCGCTAGCCGTCCGGGGCATTTTCGTGGCGTTGCGACAATCGTCTGTAAACTATTCAACATAGTACAGCCCGATGTGGCACTCTTTGGCAATAAAGACTATCAACAGCTATTAGTCATTGAAACTATGGTTGAAGACTTGTCATTACCGATTGAGATTATCGGTGTTGATACCATACGTGAGGACTCAGGTTTAGCCATGAGTTCGCGCAATGGTTATCTCACCGCCGCAGAAAAAGCCGCGGCACCAGCGTTAAAACAGGCAATAGATGCTATGGCTGCAGGAATCAAACAAGGTCAGAGTGTTGATACTGTCACCGAGCAAGCGAAAATCAGTTTAGTGGCGGCGGGCTTTACGCCGGATTATCTGGAAATTCGTCATGCCCACACGCTTGAGAAAGCGCAGAGCCAAGACCAAACCTTAGTCATTTTGGCCGCCGCCTATATAGGTAAAGCGCGACTTATCGACAACTTAAGGTTCGATCGCTAATCTCTTAAGCGTTATCAATAAATAAAAAGGAGCAGTCGCTCCTTTTTATTTACCCAATGACCGACCAGAAGCTATTTTCTTCTTTAGAATCAATCCAAGCGCCAAAAATTTGAAGCGTCAAAAAACTGGTTTTATCCCTAAATTTACGCCATAGTATGATGCAGATGTTAATTTAAGGTAAATGATTAGCGGCAGACATTGACGAGTGAATTTGACCTTATAATGATGCATGGCTAATCCTTTAATTTATTAGGCTTAACAGCCAGTTAAACCTAATTAAAGCGGTTATAAAGGCATAATAATGTAAACGTCATAATCATTATTTATCATGCTTAATCAAACAATTAAATCATAATAGCTATGCAAGTGTACAAAGGATTTGTGGCCTCATGGCAAGACTGATACTCACCCTAATTTGTGTTATTTTGCCCACTGCAATACAGGCAAATACCATTTATAAATGCCGTAAAGATGACAAAATTGTCTTTAGCCAAACCGCTTGTCCGCAGGAATTTAGCCAACATAAAATCGAATACCAGTTAGGGATAACGACTGAAGTAGACTCTGATAAAAGAGACATTCCTGTCGATCCCTTACACACTCTACTGAATAGTCGAACCATTTCTAAAGAAAAATTATTGCAGTTACTCGACGGCGAGATATATCGTCTTAAGCAGGAAAATAGCTATTTTGAAATCCTGCGCGCCAGTGAATTGCAGAAATTAGAACGTAAGCGTTATTGGCAAAATAAAGAGAAAACCGATCCTGAATACATTAACGAAATGGACGATATCAATACTCGCTTCAATGCGTTAACTGTGAGTAATAACAGTGCGATGCAACAACTGCAAGACCGTAAAAGCCAAATCAGTACCGAAGCATTCCATGAAGAGTTAAAAGAACCAGAAAAGCACTGATCTCGCATAAAACAGTAGTATTAATCTCTTCTCTACCCCATTAAGGAATTCAATCATAATAATGGTTAATTTTCCGCTCACAGTAATGTCCCTTTGTTTAACCTAGGATTCATTACCCCAAGGACAAGAAGCCTGTTGTTGCACACAGAGTAAATGACATAGGTTTCTACAGTTAATTAAACCCCACAGCAGTTTCTCGCTGGCACAAACGCGTGCTTTTTTATCAAGAAAATGCAAACGCGATAGTCGATGTATTTCCCTTCACTTGTTATTGCATTGTTTAAAAAAATACTCTCTTCACAACAAATACGACTTAACTACTAGGACAACTAGGCTAGACCCCTTAAATAAAAACACGTCAATAAACATATAAAATCTATTTAATCAATACGATATAAATACAGCCATCATTTGCCTTCCGTTAATCCTTTCTAGAATAAATACCCGTTTGGCCAATTGCGACATATTAACGGGACTCGTATCTTCAGGTCTGAATTTGGGATGCAAGTTGCTTTAAGCAGCCCAAGATATTTGATGCAAGGAGTCACCCGTGCCAAATACCTCTATACGCTTTTTGGTGCCGCTGATCTTGCTCTGTAGTTGTATGACTTCAGCACAAGAGCTGAATGTCAACGAGTTACCCGTAACCCTTCAGGCATTACTGGAACGTTCCGGTCGCGATAACCTTATCGAGCTGGTTCAACAAGGCACTGCCAACCAAGGATTACTGTTCCAGTCAGGCAGCGATAACAAGGCCGATGTAACACAAGTGGGCAATGATAACGATGCGCTAATCACACAGATTGGTTCAAACAATGAAGTCCAACTACTGCAAGTCGGCAGTCAAAATACGGCTTCAGTGACACAAATTGGCAATGACAATCTCGTGCAACTGAACCAACTAGGAAGCGGCAACTTTTCGATTCAACAGATTGCGGACGGTGCTGCAATCTCAATAACTCAATATTAAACAGGGAGCGTCACATGAAATCACAAGCTAAAAAATCACTTATTGCTTTGGCCATTGCAACAGGTTTAAGCGGTCAAGCTTTTGCTGCCAGTACAGTGAGCGAAATTAGCGTAGTACAGTCAGGCCAAGCCCAAGACACTTTAGTCTCACAAACGGGTGGCCTTAACGCTGCTGCGGTTGTGCAAACAGGTACAGATCAAACCGCAACCGTCATCCAAGACGGTGTGTGGCATGAAGCGGCTATTAATTCAACGGGTGATGATAACAAGGTCCAAATAACGCAACAAGTTGACTGGCATGTGGCAAGTGCAAATGTTGTAGGTGACAACAACAATGTAAATGTGTCGCAAGATGGTTTCTTTAACCAAAGCAGTAGCGATGTTACTGGCAACGATAACACTGTATTCGTTAACCAATTAGGCGAAGTCAACGAAAGCCAAGTTGAAATCACTGGCGCTGAAAACAGCGTGTTTGTTGAGCAAGAAGGCGATGCTAACTTTGCAGTTTTTCGCGTTGAAGGCAGCAACAACGACGGTAAAATCACACAAATCGGTGACAACAACCAAGCGGGTTTAATCGCTCTCGACTTAACCGCTAACGTGGGTAACAACAACGACGTTTCTGTTAATCAAGCGGGTAACAACAACTTTGGCGCGGCTAAGGGTATTGCAGGCGACAACAACAAAGTAGACATGGTCCAAAAGGGTGATAACCATGTAGGCTTCGTTTACGCACTGGCGGGCAGCAAAAACGATATTTCAATGGATCAAAAAGGTACCGGCAACACGGCTTATCTTGCTATGACTACGGGTGATGACAACAGTGTCGATATTACCCAAAATGGCAGCGGCAACACTATCGGTGATACTTTAGTGGCCGATATCCAAGGTGATGATAACGATATTACTATCACTCAAAAAGGCGATGTCAACGGTGCAGAGTTCCAAGTATGGGGCGATAGCAACGACGTTGACTTGAAACAAAAAGGCGATGCGAACTTCGCAACCTTTGGTGCATACGGTACAGATAATGACTTCGATTTATCCTCTAAAGGCGATAACAACGAAATCATTGCCTTCGCTGATGGTGAAGATAACAGTATTGAAGTTAGCCAAGAAGGCGATGAGAACTTTGCTTATGTAGATGCCGTGGGTAGCGATAACGAAGTTGATGTTGAGCAAGATGGCGCTGAGAACGAAACATTGATTTCTGTTGCTGGCAACAACAATGCCGATGTCAGCGCACTTCAAAGTGGCGATCTTAACGTTATTGACCTGATTATTGAAGGTGATGAAAACACCGCGCAAATTACTCAATCAGGTAACGGTAACTGGGTAGGCGGCGATAACGACACTTCATTTGCTTCAAATTCATTTGGCGTTAGCGGTGACAATAACAGCCTGTCAATCACTCAAACGGGTAATGACAACTTAGTGTTAGGTTCTCAAGCGGGCACTAACAACAGCATCAACGTGAACCAATCAGGCAATATGAACGTTGCCACTGTAGTGCAATACTAGTCAATACTGTTAAACCACCACAGCTAAACTCTTTGGTGGTGGTTTATAAAAAGGGTGTTAAACAAAAAGCGGGAATGTTTAAATAAACATTCCCGCTTTTCTATGTTGATATGCTAGTAATCATTAACATTAACCACTCACAGCGAAAAGCTAACGACCAATATCTTTAACTGACTAACTGCACAGCTCAAAGTGAGTTTGATAGGTTTGCGCCCAACGTAAAAGCTCAACCCGATTACGAGACTGGGTCTTGCGGAAAATAGAAGAAATATGTGCCTTCACTGTATGTTCGCTGATACATAACCTATGAGCGATTTCTTTATTTCTCGCACCACTCGATACGAATTGAATGATAGTGCGTTCACGGGATGTCAGCATCTGCAGCATAGCTACAGTATCAGAGGGCATTTCATTATTACCTTCTAACTTTTGTACAACACGGCGGAACATTTTGCTTAGTAAAGTTCTATCGTACCAAAGTTCCTCTGCCACCATTTTACGTAAACCCGTTAACATCAGATCCATACGTTGATCGGCAAATAAAATACCTCGAATGCCGAGTAACATTGCAGATTCTTGGTCTAAGGAGTCACGCTCAACTTGATACAGCGCCACAGGAAAATGTGACACTAATCGCGAAGCTAACAGAGGTATCCCTTTGTTATCTAATGCTGAACCTTTTTGGGTGATCAGATAAAAACTACGGCGACTCTTGTCTAAATCCAGTTCAGCCGCATGCTTTACTATACGCGTTTTCAAACCTATGGATTCAGCGAGTAACGCTAAATGACATGGCGCGGCCATTTGGTGTAAAAAAACCAATTCATTAATTGTGCTCAATGACTCTCCTCCCTGAAAAGTATTCTCTATTGCAAAATGGTATGTTTGACTCGTCTTTTTAGTTAGATTTTTCAACATTCCATTAACCTAGTTAATTCTGACTAGTTAACGATTGAAAAACATCACCCAAATGTACTATTCCCTGTTTAATGCTAGTAGGTTCGACTAACTCACCACAATAAAATGGAATAACAGTCAAAAATACCGTTTTACTTGGCCAACGCCCAGCACCTAATACTTTCCAACTATGACGTTATCAATCCAAAGTTGCAACACAAAGAAAACACAATAACAACACTAAAGTATGACAACTCAATGTCATCACACTCACACCATATATTTCAGGGAAGAAAGTCTTACAACTCGAACAGAGAGCATCACCCACTTTTAGCCGCTAAATCCTCTGCTTGAGTCTCGCGATTTGTTTATCTTGAAAACGAGACAGTAAAGCTAACGCGACAATTGCACCAATGAGGGCAAGAAACATGTCAGATTGGGTATCCCATACATAGCCTTGAGTCCCTAAAAAGGCTTCCGCCCCTTCGCCGGTTGCCACGGCAACCCACCATTCGATCAGTTCATAAAACGCCGAAAAAGCGAGCACAAAACAAGTGGCAAGAAACGCGCACCAAGCCCCAGGTTTGACAGCTTGATTACGCAACATAATTTCACGGGCGAGCATGGCTGGGATAAAACCTTGCGCAAAATGACCTACTTTATCGTAATTATTACGTTCTGAACCCATCCAATCGGCAATCGTGTCGAATAACGGCACTTCAGCGTAAGTATAATGAGCGCCTACAAACAACACACAGCAGTGTATTAAGACGAGAAAATACACTAAAGGTGTCAGTGGAAAACGTTTGCGAGTAAAGAATAAAATCGGTACAGCAATCAATGCAGGCAAGGCTTCGAGCCACCACGTGAAAGGATCTGCGGGTTTTATCGCCGACCACACCAAAACTGAGAGGTAAATACCGCACCATGCGATTTTGTTATTCAATGTTTCTTCCTCTTATGCGATATTGTTCTAAATTTAGAATATTAACTTTAGCCATCTAGCCCTCCACACTGAGCAAAAAAAGTGCTACTTTGGTGGGTGAAGGTTGTGAGCATATCATAAGAAACATTTCTATTAATTAGAGGGTACCCATATCATGGCGAAACATTCGCTGGACAAGGATAAGATCAAGATCCTGCTGTTGGAAGGCGTCCACCAATCTGCGGTCGATGTATTTGAACGTGCGGGATACACCAATATCGAATACCACAAAGCTTCCTTAAGCGATGAAGCCTTACTTGAGTCCATTAAAGATGCGCATTTTGTGGGACTTCGTTCGCGTACCCAATTAACTGCAGAGGTGCTGAAACGTGCCGAGAAGTTAATCGCGATAGGATGTTTCTGTATTGGAACCAACCAAGTTGACCTTGCCACCGCCGAATCCCTTGGTATCCCAGTATTTAACGCTCCCTTCTCAAACACTCGCAGTGTTGCAGAACTCGTGATTGGCGAGATCATTATGTTAATGCGGGGTATCCCTGAACGCAACGCTATCGCTCACCGTGGCGGCTGGATGAAAACCGCAGCGGGCAGCTATGAAGTGCGTGGTAAAACCTTAGGTGTGATTGGTTACGGCCATATTGGTACTCAACTTGGCATTCTGGCGGAAACCTTAGGTATGCGTGTCGTGTTCTTCGATATCGAAGACAAACTGCCACTAGGTAACGCACAACAAGTCCATTCGTTAGAACTCCTATTAGCACAAGCTGATGTAGTTAGCTTACATGTCCCTGAAACTCCACAAACAAAAGACATGATAGGCGCTGCCGAGTTTGCAGCAATGAAAAAGGGCAGCATCTTTATCAACGCATCACGCGGTACTGTAGTCGATATTGAAGCTTTAACCGTTGCGTTAAAAGAACGTCACCTCGCAGGTGCCGCAATCGATGTGTTCCCCGTTGAACCACAATCGAATGACGATGAATTTATCAGTCCTCTACGCGGTTTAGACAATGTTCTACTCACGCCGCATGTCGGCGGTAGCACGGCCGAAGCCCAAGAAAACATTGGTATAGAAGTCGCAGGTAAGCTCGCTAAATACTCAGACAACGGCTCAACCGTTTCTGCGGTTAACTTCCCTGAAGTGTCATTACCAACACATAAAGGCACCTCGCGCTTGCTGCATATTCACCAAAACCGTCCGGGCGTGTTGATCAAGATCAACCAAGCCTTCTCGGAAAAAGGCATCAACATCGCCGCCCAATATTTGCAGACCACCGCAGAAATTGGTTATGTCGTGATGGAAGTAGACACAACTCAAGCGGAAGAAGCCTTAGTTGAACTCAAAGCCATTGAAGGTACATTGCGTACTCGCGTGCTGTTTTAAACTTTAAACTCCACTCGCTTTAAGCCTATCGACTAAAGCACACATATTAAGGCGCACAGATCATTCACAGATATGTGCGCCTTATGCTTTTGAGCCAACTGGAATTCCGTTACAATCTAGCCTCTCACATCGTCTTCATTTTCAGGATCTCGCTATGACTATTTCAGTTTCTACGCCCCATTGGGATCTGGACGCTACCTTGCCTCCACTTATGCTTGCCAACTTATCTCATTTGGGCCTCATCAAAGTCGTTGGAGAACAAGGCCGCAGTTTTATCCATGGCCAAGTGACCACAGATATCAGCTCATTGGCCACGGATCAATGGCGCTGGGGCGCCCATTGCGATCCTAAAGGTAAAATGCTGGCCAGTTTCAGAACCTTTGCCATTCAAGATGCACTCTTTATGTTGATGCCAAAGGATGCCATCGAAGTCGATTTACCCCAGTTACAAAAATATGCCGTGTTTAGTAAAGCCACCTTAAGCAATGCATCCGCTGAGTGGACTCTGCTCGGCGTTGCTGGTGAACAGGCAAGCCAATTCGTGAACAAACATTTTGGTGACATTCAGCAAGAGCTCACACTCATTGAAAATGGTGCGATTTTAAAAGACGCTGAACGTTTTATTTTAGTATTAACACCAGATGCCGCAGCAGCTTTAGTTGCGCAATCGGAACTGAGTGTATTTGACGCCAGTGCATGGCAAGCGTTAGAGATTGCAGCAGGTTACCCCAACCTTGCCGCCAGCCATGCCAGCCAGTACGTACCGCAGATGTGTAATCTACAAGCGGTTAACGGTATCAGCTTCAATAAGGGCTGTTACATGGGGCAAGAAACCATAGCGCGCATGAAATATCGCGGTGGTAATAAACGCGCCCTGTATATTTTGCGCGGTCACACTAGTCTTCAAATCACCCTAGCATCAGGCCTCGAAATCGCGATGGAAGACAGTTTTCGCCGTGGCGGTCAAATCATTGAGTTTGTACAGCGTGGCAATCAAGTCTTGTTAACCGCCGTACTTCCTAATGACACGCCTAATGATACTCAGCTGCGTTTTGCCGACGATGAACAATCACATTTAACGCTCCAAGCCCTGCCCTACTCATTAGATGAAGCGTAATACTTTGATTTAATATGATTAGTATAAAATATTGAAGCAGAATAAAGGCGCCAATGGCGCCTTTATCTTAGTCAATGCACTTCGAGCATCAATTTTCTAAATAAGTATCTCGAATAGCAATTGCTTCTGGCAGGATTTGCTTGAACTCCTCCACCAGCTTAGGATCGAAATGTTTTCCCGCTTGATTTTCAAATAGCTCCATAGTTGCTTCAATCGTCCAAGCCTGCTTGTAAGGCCGTTGCGAAGTCAGCGCATCGAACACATCCGCAATCGCGGTGATACGCCCTTCAAGGGGGATTTCTTCGCCAACCAAGCCATTGGGGTAACCTGAACCATCCCACTTCTCATGGTGAGTTAAGGCGATACGACGGGCCATTTGCAATAACGGATCGCTATGTTCACCAATAATTTCTGCACCTATGGCGGCGTGCTGCTGCATAATTTCCCATTCCTGCGCATCAAGTTTCCCTGGCTTTTTCAGCACTGCATCGGGCGTACCGATTTTACCAATATCGTGCATAGGCGCCGCATTAAAAATCAAGTCACAAAAGGTCGTCGGTAAGCCGAGCTTTATCGCTAATATGCGGGCGTAATGGCTCATACGCACAACATGTAGACCCGTCTCGTTGTCCTTGTATTCAGCGGCACGGCCAAGACGACGGATAATCTCGAAACGGGTTTCTTCTAATTCGTGGGTACGAACTTTAACTTGTTGTTCGAGTAGACGTTTTTGATCATAAAGCGCAAGATGCGTTTTAACCCGCGCTTTAACGACAGGCGCACTTACGGGCTTAGTAATGTAATCCACCGCGCCCAATGCAAAACCTTGGGCTTCATCAGCAATTTCAGATAAGGCGGTCACGAAGATCACCGGAATATGGCTGGTCAGCGGCTCTTGCTTTAGCAGCTTGCAGACTTCATAGCCATTCATACCAGGCATCATGACATCGAGAAGAATCAAGTCAGGCCGCGATTTTGTCACTAACGCTAATGCCCTTGGCCCATCGATCGCCACTTTGACTTTATAATCATCACCTAGAATACCAATCAAAATATCAATATTCTCAGGTGTATCATCGACGACTAATATTGTTGCTTTTTCCATTAACAACTCCACTCAATGTCACGCATTATAAATTCGCGCTACCGCTTTCTATCCTAACTGTGTAATCACATCGTCAATTAAGTCGATTGCCTCATCAAACTGATACTGGTTAATCATAGATAAAGCGGGGCTTAATGTTTGCCACATTGCACTACTCACCTTCGGCTTTAACGCATCAATTTTTGCCACAGCGCTGGCATCGGCTTCATCTAAGTTCTGCCGCAAGGCCTGTAATGCCGCCCTTAAATCTTCAGCAGATAATAAATCAACGGCTTGAGGTTCGGCTTGATTCACTATCACCGGCTTAGCCTGTTCAATCGCATCGCAGATAGAGGCCACTAGCGGTTGAATTTGAACCAATTCATCTTCATAGGGCGCTTTCCCTGTTAAATGCAACTCAAGCAAACGCGCTAATTCCACCAACTTTGCCGAACTTAAATTACCCGCTAAGCCTTTAAGGGTGTGGGCGATACGCACCGCATCTTCGACTTGATTCGCCGCGATGGCTTTGCGAACCTGCTCCACCACATTACGTTGACTGCTCACGAAACGATCAAAGATTCTTTGATAAAGACGCGTCGAATGCTGTACCAGTTGCAAACCTCTATCGATATCCAACTCAGGGTGTTCTGGCCACTTGAGCAATACCGTTTTATCAGCGCCATTGCTGACTTCACCCTGTGCGCTGGACGAAGTTAACCGAGTTGAGGCTTCTGCCCTTATCGCTGCAGAAATTCCAGAAGAAGATCCGAGGTATTTCAATAGGGTTTGATAAAGCACATTCACTTCTATGGGCTTGGCAATATGGTCATTCATCCCAGCCCGAAGACACATATCTCTATCACCAGCCATCGCATTAGCAGTCATAGCGACGACAGGTAAATTTGCCAACTCAGGCCTTTTCCTTATCGCTTTAGTGGCTTGATAACCATCCATCACCGGCATTTGACAGTCCATTAACACTAGATCGAAATGCTGTTGGGATAGCTTATCTAAGGCAATTTGACCATTGGTCGCTATGGATAAAATAATCCCCACTTGCTCTAAAAACTCGCTGGCGACTTCGAGATTCATCTCGTTATCTTCCACTAATAAGATACGCTTCCCTTGAAGTGGCAATAATAACTGCGGCGCCAGCTCTTCAGTGCGGCGTCTCACTGGCAATATGCCTTCACGGCCAATCGCATTCATTATGCCATCGAGCATGCGTGAGGCGCTGATGGGTTTACTTATGTACCCCGCCAGTGCTAATTGCTCAATTTGAGTGATAAATTCATGATTAGCATGGGCGGATACCATCAAGATCTTAGGCTGAGACTTAGCCTGTAGTTGGATCTGACGGGCGGTTTCTAACCCGTCCATATTGGGCATTTTCCAATCGATTAAGGCCACTTCATAGGTCTGCAGTAAGCAGCGGCTTATTGCTTCTTCACCTGAACGAACCGTATCGACTCTAAAGCCCATACTTTCGAGCGTTGTACGCATTATGTCCCTAGCGGTCGCGTTATCATCTACCACCAGCACAGACATGCCCTCAAGCTCTTGCTCAAGCACTAATTTTTGGCCCTCGGAAATTTGTAACTTCACAGTGAAATAGAAGGTGCTGCCATGACCAAATTGACTTTCGACACCAATATTGCCCCCCATGAGTTCAACGAGTTGCTTACAAATAGCCAAGCCTAAGCCTGTACCACCGTATTTACGGGTGGTTGAAGTATCCGCTTGGGTAAAGGATTTAAATAATTTTGCTTGCTGCTGCTCAGTTAAACCTATGCCGCTGTCACGCACGCTAAAACGCAACACGACATCATCATCTTGCTGCTCAACTAAACTTAACGACAGTAACACCTCACCCCGTTCGGTGAACTTAATGGCGTTATTCATCAGATTAATCAACACTTGCCCTAATCGCAGCGAATCCCCTAACAGATAACGAGGCACGTTGGGCGCAACGGCAAACAATAATTCAATCTGTTTGTGGGCGGCTTTCTCAGAGAACATATCGCTGAGATCTTCCAACATAGTGTCGAGCTGAAATGGCACAGATTCTATGTCGAGCTTACCCGCTTCAATCTTAGAAAAATCCAGAATATCATTGATAATTGATAGTAGAGACTGCGATGCCCGCTCAATCTTCTCTACATAATTTTTCTGTTTTTGATCAAGCTCAGTCTGCAAGCACAGCTGCGACATGCCGATAATGGCGTTCATCGGGGTGCGTATTTCGTGGGACATATTCGCCAAGAAGTCACCCTTGGCTTTACTGGCGGCATCGGCTTGCTCTTTGGCAAGTAACAGTTCATCGGAGAGCAATTTAAGCTCTGTCATATCGACCATGCTTATCACAGCCGATTCAAATTGTCCTTGGGCATCTAACAGTGCCGACACATTGACCGTCATCCATAAAGGTGCACCAGAAGGACGAATAAAGCTTCTCTCGCCACGATAATGGTCAATTTTGCCACCGACCAATTCCTTAAATTGCGCCTTGGCAATAAGCTTATCTTGCGCGCTAAGGACCTCAAAAATTGCGGTATTGCGTAAACTCTCCCGTGACCGCGCCATATCGGCACAGAATTGGTCATTACAATCTAAGATAACGCCTTTAACATCAACATTGACGATACCAATGGTCGCACCATCGAACAGTGCCTTAAAGTGCGCTTCACTGAGGGCTAACTCTTGTTCTATGCTCTTGCGTTGGGTAATGTCCATTACATACCCATTCCAAGTAATGGCGCCATCTTCTTCTACATGGCCGCTCGCCCCCGCCTCCATCCAACGTATGCTGCCATTGGGATGGCGATAACGAAACTCGCGGATCCATTGAAACCTATCTTCACTCTTACCTGAAAGTGCCCGCACGACATCCGGCCTTTCGTCATCAAAAATCCGCTCAGCTATGATGTCAAAATTACTAATAAGATCATCACGATGTAGACCCAGCATTTTCATTGCCGCACCAGAGAGAAAGGTAAATCTGCGATCAGTAGGCGAGTGCCACAACAATTGGTACACGGTACAAGGAATAGACTCTGTAATATTGGTCAATTGCAGGCGCGAAGCCTCTAGCTGTCCTATAGCAAACTTACTCTCTGTGATGTCATCAATACTGCCGTCGAACCAAAGTGGAACGCCCTCTTCGGTATAACTTGCCTTACCTTTCTCATGCACCCAGCGCACACTGCCATCGCGATGGCGGATACGATATTCCACTTCAAAGGTAGCTTGAAGTGCGAGTGCTTTATCCATTTCGTGCAGGCAGAAGCCCCGATCTTCCTCGATGATCAAAGAGATATAAGTACGATTCTGATTATTGATAAATTGGCTTGCGGCATATCCCGTAATTTCACCAATATTGTCACTGATATATTCCATTACCCAAATATCGCCAATACGTAAACGATATACGGCGCTAGGGATATTGGAGACCAATCCACGAAAACGCTCCTCACTCTCCCGAATTTTAAGTTCAACCGCAATTTTATCCGTCATATCGCGAATCGAAGCTGCAACTTGCTTTTGTCCATCCGCATCCGCAGGGAGCATACTCAGCGCAATTTCAGCAATAAATTCATTACCATCGGCTTTTAAAGCCCGAACATGACGCGCATTTGCCATGCCTCTATCGCGGCCTTCGCGAAGGAATAGTTGTCGCTCAAGAACATGTCGGGTTCCCAATTCTTGTGGCAGTAACTGCTCAACTTGCAAACCCAACATAGCCCCAGGGCAAGATCACGAACATTTAACGCGCACTTTAACATAACTGATTGACCGCGATCTTCCGTTGTGATCAGATACTGGCTTTTACGCGGAGCCAGTTTATGAACATCGATATTTTTGCAGAGCACTTTTCAGAATTAGAAGACCCAAGGCAAGCATCTAAGGTCGTTTATCCCTTGTTTGACGTGGTGTTTTTAACGCTGTGTGCAGTTATCGCAGGCTGTGAGGGCTGGGAAGATATTGAAG
>NZ_JAKKRK010000052.1:0-37278 GCF_025654545.1 Shewanella sp. SM20
ATAAATTGACCTGTATAACTCCTTACCAAGGTTTCCTTTTAATATTTTAAAACGGTACTTCGGAGTCCAAACAATATGATATTTGCAACGCCAATAAACATGTGATGAACTTCTATAATCGCCCATGCTTTTCGTTTCCTCTTACTTGTGGTGAATAAGAAGTCTCTTTTAGCATGGGCGTAATTCAGGCTATAGCCTCAAGGAACAATCACCACCGCCAGAGGCGGTGGTTTGGGGATGACAATCAAATAGAACACCGCCTAAGGTTGAGCCCAGCCCGATAGCCAATTGGATAACCGCCACCATTAAGCCGCCAGCGACTTCAGAATCATCCGGCATAGTTCGCGCAAGCCAAGTCCACCATGCAACGGGCGCCGAAGTAGCAACGCCGCCCCACAATGCAAGCAGCGTCGTTACGGCAACACTGCTATCGCTAAACAGGATTAACGCTAAAGCAATTACCGCCATCACCAACGGAATAAAGATTAACGTGCGGTAGAGATTATTTTTCAAAAACACACTGACAAGCAGCGTCCCCATAAAACCCGCCACACCCATCACCAGCAAAATGAACGACAAGTTATTGCTCTCTACGTGGATAGCGGTTTCCAGAAACGGACGCACATAAGTAAACAGCGCAAACTGCCCCATAAAGAACAACACAATTGCCAACATCCCCAATCGAACCAAAGGCTTGTTTAATAGAGAAAACACAAACGCAATAAGCGCGACGGGCACCAAGCCGAAAAAGGCACCTCGCCAGCCAATATGCGCACCAAGGTAACTACCCAGCGGCGCAGCAATCACCATAGCCAGCGCGTTGCCACCATTGAATATCGCCAAGGCTTTAGGGATCTTCTCCGTTGGCACCAGACGGATCGCCGACGCGCCAGACAAAGACCAAAATCCACCAATCACGACACCAATCAAAGAGCGGCCCAGCATATAAATTAAGTAGTTAGGGGCATAAGCAATCACAATGCCCGATACCAGCATTAACGATATGAGCCCAAGTAGGAGTGACCTGCGATCCGTATCTTTAGCGATTGATGCGATACTCAAACTGGTTAACACGGCAAAAAAACCAGATATAGCAATGCCCTGCCCGACCAATCCTTCACTCACATTCAAATCCGCGGCAATCGGTGTCAGCAAACTAACAGGCATAAATTCCGAGGCGACCAAGACAAACACGCATAACGACATCGCCAGCACGCCACTCCAATTTGCCGTTTGTTGTTGACTCGCTTGCTGAATCGCACAGCATGGTTCTAACGTTTCGCATACCTGAGTGGTCATTACATACCTATCAATGGTTAAATTTAAATCTGATTGACTTTGTGGTAGCTATTGTTTCAAATGCACTGGAACCTTACTAGCTAATGAATGCTTATAGAGCTTATTAGCTCAGCTAATCAAAGTGGTATAGAAAACAGTATGATGAAACGGAATCTGAACGACCTTTTATGCTTCGTCACCGTCGCTCGCGAAGGCAGTTTTACCCGAGCCGCCGCCTTGCTCGGTGTCACCCAATCAGCACTGAGCCAAGCGATCAGTGGTTTAGAGACCCGACTTGAAATCAGGCTGTTAACGCGCACCACCCGCAGCGTATCGACGACAGTGGCTGGCGAACGCCTGTTACATGCAATAGGTAATCGATTTGATGAAATTGAATCCGAGCTGGATGCACTAACGGCCATGCGTGATAAACCTGCCGGAACAGTCAGGATTACCTGCGGTGATTTCGTGCTGCGAACCTTACTCATCCCAAAACTGTCGCCGTTACTCCACAATTATCCCGATATTAAAATAGAATTCGATGTGAATTATGGCTTTAGGGACATAGTTGCAGATCGTTTCGATGCCGGCATCCGCTTAGGCGATACCATAGATAAAGACATGATCGCGATCCCTATCGGCCCCCATCAAACAATGGCGGCCGTGGCGACTCCCGCTTATTTTGCACAGCACCCCATCCCCAAACACCCGCAGGATCTTATCGAGCATAATTGCATTAACATTCGCTTCCCGACCCACGGTGGTTTGTATGTATGGGAATTTGAAAAAAACGGCAAGCAATTGAATGTGCATGTGGACGGCCAACTTATCTTTAACGCATCGCACCACATAGTCGATGCAGCCTTGCAAAGCAATGGTATAGCTTACCTGCCTGAAGCAGAGTTTGAACCCCATATCAAAGAAGGGCGTTTAGTCAAAGTACTAGAAGACTGGAGCCAGTCTTTTGCCGGCTATTATCTGTATTACCCCAGTCGCCGCCAACCCTCCCCCGCTTTTACACTAGTCGCCGAAGCACTGCGCATGTCGTGATAGTGCATTACAGTTTTGGTAATTTTATGGACGACTGATTTGGACTTGTCAGATAAAAGCCACTACATAGCATTATGCTGATATTCAATACAAAATGTGATTGTGCTCAACATCATCCAAACAGATGATAGAAATTATACGAGCTGTCTAGCACCGATTATTGTTCTAGAAACGACCCCAAGAACTTGATATGCGATGTCGCTGATACGCAAAGTTGCGAAAACATCGCGGAGTAAAAACGGTTTTTTAGCCTAAAACCAAGTTTGTGAATTCTAGAAATGGGTCACTTCAGAAAAAAGAAAATAAAAGTACACTAAAACCTAATGGCGACATTTACCTGCAAGAACGGTAAAATGCCCCCATTGTCATTGGGGAGTAGTCATCCTTAGCCTCCCACTAAGGAGTCCACGTCAACAAAATTGAGGTCTAACACCTCATGGCGTGGTCAGCCTCTGCGAATGCGGAGAGCCAGGCGAGACCTTTGGCCGCAATACGCTTTCCCAGCCGGGCGAGCAGTGTTGTCGTGCCATTGGATTATTGCTCGCCCGGCCGGATTGCTCACATGATCCTTACTCTTACTCTGTTTTTCATCTCAGCAGGTACCATTTATTTGGCCTGCGAATACTTCGTCAACGGCATCGAATGGTTCGGCCGCCGTTTGAATCTTGGCGCGACAGCAGTGGGTTCAGTACTTGCTGCCTTCGGTACAGCACTACCTGAAACAGCGGTGACCTTCATTGCCGTTGTCTTCGGCAAAACACCAGAGCAAAAAGACATTGGCGTCGGCGCAGCCATGGGCGGTCCGCTCGTTCTCGCTACCTTAGCCTATGCAGTAGTCGGCTTGGCACTGATTTACCACCATCGCCGCCTTCAACGGGAAACGTATCATGTACGTGCCGATCACGCCCGTATGAGTCACGACCAGCTCGCCTTTCTCGCAGTGTTTGTAGTGAAAGTGGCACTTGGCCTAATCGCCTTTGCCATCAAGCCGTGGCTGGGTGTCTTGTTTCTCGCCGCCTACGCAATCTATGTCTGGCGTGAAATTCAGGAGAGCGACACAGCGCCTGAAGAAGAGATTGAACCTCTAAAAATTCAACCTTCCATGACGGAGCCATCGTTAAAATGGGCGGCGCTGCAAGCCGTGTTGTCCCTGATAGTTATAGGCATTGCATCCCATATATTTGTAGGTCAACTTGAGGCCATTGGCACAGCGCTACAATGGTCACCACACTTGGTAGCATTGCTGCTGAGTCCGGTGGCGACGGAGCTGCCCGAGATGATGAACACACTCATATGGATACGGCAAGGAAAGGAACGCTTGGCATTGGCCAATATTTCTGGTGCCATGATGATTCAGGCAACGATTCCCAGTGCGTTGGGTATCTTCTTTACGCCATGGCTTTTTGATGGCCCACTGATGGCGGCAGGAGTCATTACTGCTTTGGCTATTATTTTTTTATGGCAGCTATTTCGACGAGGCGTTGTCGATGCGCGTGCATTGGTCGCAGTAAGCTCATTGTACGGCATATTTGCCTTGCTGATTGCGTTCTACTTCCCTCTCTAAGGAGCAAAGTGTCAGAGAACGCCGTGTGGTACGGCGTTCCTATTTGGCTAAATTTGCCCAACACGCCATGAGTGTAATGTTAAATTTTGTAAATGTTGCAAAAAATTGATTTAAATGAATTAAACTTTTCAGCGATCCTTGTGACCATCAGTAGTGATGATCAATGTATATATATCGTCACAAAAGCACTACGCACAGCGATATACCACCCGAACGATTTGGTTGCGCACTATGGTGGTGAGAAATTTATTTGTCTATTACCGGATACTCAGCATTTAGGCGCTATGAACATACCTCATCGTCAACGCAGTGCTCGCTTTACATTTACTCTAGTTTCCAAGCGGTCACCATTAACTGGCGTTGTGCGTATTCAATCTCATCGGCATTTGAAATGGCAAACGCTTATTGAATCCGCAGATAAGCAATCATACTTAGCTAAAAAGCATGGACGTAATCAAGTCAGCAGGGCCACCTTGCTACGGTAAACAGCATTATTGAGTGCCAATCGTAAATTTTGATTTTTGAAATTATCAAAGTTGAAATGTGAGATGAATCATGTAGTGTTTGGATAAATAGAATCATTGACTACAAGACCAAAATGCATCATGCATTTGACGATTTCTAACTGACAATTAGGCTTAGTGAAGTATCTTTTCAGAGCTGGCGCAGTCATTGAAAGCTCTGTAGTGGTTTAATTTCCCTACATTAATTAAAGAGAAACTATTTATGTTTGTGATCGATCAAATTATTCTCCTCGCCGCGATTTTGATTATTCTTGGTATTTTATCCAGTAAATTGTCTGCGAGATTGGGTTTACCCGTACTGGTGCTCTTTCTCATGGTGGGCATGTTAGCTGGTGAGGATGGCCCTGGAGGTATTGTTTTTGATAATGCACAAATTGCTCACGCGCTTGGGTCTTTAGCTTTAGCCATTATTTTGTTTGATGGTGGTTTGCAAACACCCATCGCGTCGATTAAGCAAGTGTGGAAGCCTGCTTCTGTGTTAGCGACTTTAGGCGTATTGGTGACTGCCATGATCACTGGTGCTGCAGCTGCTTATATTCTAGATGTTTCCTTACTTTACGGTTTACTGATTGGTGCCATTGTTGGTTCAACCGATGCCGCCGCTGTTTTCTCATTACTGCGTAATGCAGGTATTCATATCAACCCACGCCTTAAAGCCACATTAGAAATTGAAAGTGCGACTAACGATCCTATGGCAATTTTTTTAACAGTTGGCTTATTGGAGGTCATGGTCAAAGGGCTTGAACCAGGGACTGGATTATTGATGCTGTTTATCCAGCAAATGGGTATCGGCTCCGCAGTGGGTTTAGCGGCAGGCTGGTTATCAGTACGTATAATTAATCGTATCCATCTGACGACCTCTGGATTATATCCAGTGATGGTCGCGGCATTTGGTTTACTGTCCTTTGGCGTAGCAGCTAATCTTGGCGGCAGCGGCTTTTTAGCTATTTTTATCGCTGGTGTGGTGATAGGAAATAGTCGTTTTGTTTTTCAGCGCAGTACCTTTTTATTTCACGATGGTTTGGCATGGTTAGGTCAGATTGTTATGTTTGTTTTTTTAGGCTTGCTGATTAATCCTTTATCTTTGCTGGATGTCTGGCAGGAAGGACTGATGATTGCAATCGTCCTGACCTTAATCGCGCGACCCTTGTCGGTAATCCCTGTACTGAAGATTTTTGGCTTTAATGCACGTGAAATTACCCTAGTATCCTGGGTTGGGTTACGTGGTTCGGTGCCTATTATTCTGGCTATATATCCGCTGATTTATGGCCTGCCAGGTGCCAGTCTTATTTTTAGCGTAGTGTTTTTCGTCGTGTTAATTTCAGCGACAATACAGGGGTCAACATTACCCTGGGTTGCACGCGCTTTAGGACTTACGGAACCGCCTCCTGCGACACCTGCAGCGACACTGGAAATTACTGCTTTAGGCGATGTGGATGCTGACATTGTCGAGTATCAATTGGGCGATACCTCACGCGCTTCTGGTCGCCGTTTATCCCAAATGGCTTTACCTGACGGTACAGTAGTGGCGATGATAACCAGAGGAAACAATGTAATTCCACCTAGGGGATCAACCTTCCTGTATGCTGGCGATCATTTATTTATTGTGATGAAGCCCGATGTGCGTGAGTTTGTTGATCTGGTTTGCTCTGGTGTTGCAGAAGTCAATCATTATGAATTACCTACGAGTGAATTGAAGTTGAAAGGCTACACCAAAGTAGCAGATTTAAAGCACTCCTACGGTATTGAACTCTCTGCTAATGATAATTTGTCATTAGATGAAGTGCTACGTCAGAGCTTGACTGACGAGCCGACCTTAGGTGCAAGTAAAGATTTTGGTGAAGTAATATTGCATGTTCGTGAGATGGTGGGTTCGAGGATTGCGACAGTGGGTATCGTACCGAACTCAGCCAATGAAAACTGATACCAAAACAATCATTTGTAAAAGCCTAGTTTCATTGTGATCAATATAGAGATCACACCTAAGCTCAGTGCATCATTTAATCGCGAATGATTTCGCATAGGTATCTGTCCGAACCTTTGATAAAATCCGGTCAACGGGTTAGCAGTCTTGGTGGACAACCGGCTAACCCGCCAGCCCTCGTAAGAGGGCGTTCTTTCTAATTCATTCTATCTAGCAGTGCCATTTCGGCTTTTCTTAGCCAGAAGATGTAGGACTTTTTGCTGTCAAATCCCATTAAGGCCCACTGCTCTTTGCACAGGTAATGGGCGCGAATAGCACGTTTGCAGTTTATGGATAACTGCTCAACGAGGTGGTCATAATGCGCGACATGGGCAGGCACGTTGAGTTCATGCTTTAAGTTGCCACCGCCCAATGCTTCGCCTAAACGGTCGCAGGCGCTGCGGTTCGAAAACCCCTTGCCCAATTCTTGGTACACCCAATAACGGCCCCAGCGATACAGCCCTAACCGCAGTGCCTTAATGTTCATCATCTGCTCGGGTTCATCGCTAAAGCCCATTGGCCACCTCATTTATCTTCTCAATCGAAAGCTTAAACACATCAAGGCATATCGATGTCACATCGTCATAGGGCGCAGTAGTACGGCCATTTTCCCAACGTTGATAAGTGTTACGACTAATGCCGTAAATCTCAGCCACTTCGTCTTGGGTCATGCCCCGTAAACTGCGCCCTACTTTCAATACATCCGCGGCGCGATTAGCCATAAATCCTCCTGCGTGAAGTCCATAACTCACTCGTTTTATTTCTAATTATTATTGTCATCGTCATAACCCCCCCACTAACATTGGCTCGTCCGTCTCAGTGGTCGATTGGCGCATAATCTCGGGCGCCACATCATCAAGCCCCAGTGTGATTAAGTGTGTGTGGGAGGTAAATGCCTTAAACCGAATCGTTTCACTCCAATATTGCGCAGTGCGAATGCTCACCGGCCCTACATCGTAAGGGAACAAAACGCTCATACGACGGACATTGAAGCGGTGATCTGCATCGGCGAGGCGTTTTATTGCAACGCGGCGGGCCATTCACAAAAGCAAGCTGACATTGCGCAGCACAATGCTAAGGCCGAAGCCTTTAAACAGCGACTGTTATCACTGCGCCCTGCTCTCACCTTCACGGCGTTTAACGGTGCATATCATCCACAGGTATATTGCACTGCGATATTCACTTTTGAGGGCAATCAAATTGGCGGCTCAGTGTCCTATAACAAGGCTGGCGAGCTTGATTAGCGAATCAAACACTGATTTGCCTGCATGGCAAACATACCAAACTCTGCCCAGCACCAAGGAGAATCGGCATGAAGCAATCTGCAGTCATCAAAGACGCTTTACGCCAGTGGTACACCCTGCCCCGCAAACAAGCCGGCAGCTGCCAACAATTTTTAAAACGACTCGCCGAGGAATTGGCAAAGGAAGGTAAATGATGATTTCGGCCCAATCGACCGTGGATCAACAAATACAAGAGCCGCTCTTTCTTACCACTAAGGAAGTCATGACGCGCTACCGGATTAGCTCATCAGCCACGCTTTGGAAGTGGCGGAGAAACGACGCTATCCATAATGGCCGCCATTACTTAAAAGCGTCGCTCGATAAGTGGGATGAAAAACAGCAAGTCGCGGCTTGAATTGATTTATTAAGCCTTAAGATAAAGCCCCATTTTTGGGGCTTTATTTTTAGACCTTTATCGATGGACTGTTAGGCCATAAACTCATCGCCTTCGACATTACAGCCTTTACTACCACAGTTAGTGCCTACTGCTACAGCATCAGCGATGATAGCGGCGAGTCCTGTGCCGACCAGTACTATTTGGGCAATTAACAAGACACCATCGGTTGATATCCATGCGACCACTGTCGCGATGAATGATACCGCAGCAACTATGGCTCCAAACCAGCTTAGGCCATTGACGTTTCTAACAAAGCTATACATCGTCATTGATAACATAGCGTTTTAATGAGCTGAAAAACTGCATCTAGCAGCCCCTAAAAGAAGGCTGTAGCGATCAGTTCATCATTTTTAAGGTTAGTTCAAATGTGACTTTTAACAAAGGCTCACTTCGCTGGATGTTCAACAACAATCGCGTTAGTGGCAATAGTGAACTGATTGAATCATTCATGCGATATTTTGATGTTTTACCGTCCCATTCTATCGGGCTGCAGCCGAGACGTTATGTACTCTAAACCTGCTTGATAACCTGCGGTTTCTGTTGTGTCACCGTTTTTGGCTATTAAATAAGTGGCTTTAAACATCATCAGATTACAGATGGTAAGATAATAAAAATCATCGTCTTGCTTGAAAGCACAAAACTTTTTCCACGGTATGGTGATGGATTTACCGCAAGGGGGCACAAACGTTAGCATCGAGGCTGTGGCGGTCACTGTATGGCACCCTTCTAGGCTCGCAAGGCTCTGTAAGGTTGTATTTTCAATCGTTCGATCCAGAGTGGTTATCTTGCCTGCAAATTTGTTAGCTTGATTTTCGGCGATGTTTTTTAATACAAATTTCCACACAAGAAGGTAAGTGATAGCGCAAATTGCGATTGCGATATATGTCTCTGGGGTGTGAATTTCTACGAAAAAATAAAACATTAGTAACGGGGATAATAACGGGATCCATAGGAGTAATGCACGAATGATAAGGGCATATAACCACTTAGCTAAACGAGCATTCTTTGCAATGCGTGCTGAATTTATTCTTTCCGCGATTGTGATTAACTGTTCCCGCGTGATTAAAAATTTTAGTTCCATGACGTCCTTGCTTAACGTTAATCCGAACACTGTGCCAAGTACATGATTAATTGAGTTGAAATGACTAAACCATAAATAAAGCTAATATTGAACAGATAACAGTTTACCTTGTGTCGAATTGAGCTCCAATGCACCTAATTACAAAGGGGTGTTTCTGCTGCACTGTAACGCAACTGATTTACATACTAAATAAGCTCACCATTTTCTGCTGTCAGCGACAAACATGCCTAACCCCTTCTTTCTAACACGACTATTTTGCTATCACCCAGAGCTGCCAATCTCAGCTTATTTGTCCATTTTTCATAGGCCTCAGCTTGATCATCTAACCAATCATGTTTGTTGTACACCGCCATCACCCCGCCTAATAGATGGCCTAGCATCTTCTCTGCCACATGGGCAACACCCCAGCTTCTAACATTCTGGTCGATAATGTGCGTCTAAAATCCTGAATACGCCAGTCAGGGATTTCTAGTCTTAGTTTGATCTCGCGGACCAGCTTATTTACTGAAGCGATGTTGCCTGGGCACTTAAGATCGTTTGCTGCGGGAAAACTCCATGGCGAGTGATAGAGGTTCCACTGTTCTTGTAATATGTCGAATAAGGCGGGACTGATTGGCCTCCGGATTGACAAATTAGTTTTGCTATTATTTATCGGAAGGTCCAGACCATCGACTCAAGGTCAAAATCAGCCCGTTTGGATTTTAATATTTCTGATATACGCCCCCGTTAGTAAACATGCCTTGATGGCATTGGTTACTGCTTTGGGCGCGCGACATTTATCAAGCTCACGGATGATTTTGCCACACTCTAGAATGGTGAGTACTCGCGAACCGACTTTGGGCGCGGAGCCCACATCACTGACTCGTAGTTGAAGGACATCAACAAGCGATATCATTTGCCGGCGAACGGACCAGCTAAGCACCGTCTTTAATTGTTTGAGTATCGCGCCTGCGGTGACTCTACTATGAATTGCCTTTTTATCGAAAAAATCTATCCACTCGCCGAGTGTGATACTTTCGACTTTGCGATCAGCAAAGGCATCATAGAGATGTGCTCTAAAGCAGGATTGGTACGTAGCAACAGTGCCCGGCTTAAGTGCTGCACTTCGCGCCGATAAAAACTGTTCACTGCAATCCCTCAGGGTTGTCTGGTCCACAAATGTGTTGCACTGTTTCCAAAACACACGTGGATCTATATTATTTGCCACTGAGTTCCGTAACTCAGGGATCAGTTTCCTTGTGTCAGCTAGTTTCAAATCAGGATAACGACCAAGGGAGCATATATGGACCCATCCGGTTTGCAAGACATTCGATAGCGATTTTGAGAAGAGTTCATTGCACCCATATATCCGGCCTGTTATTGAGGGATTCCTCTGGCCCTGATGGATATCTGCTTCTACTGTCCTTATCATCCTTGCGGCTTCATTATGAGCCTATGCCCGACTAAGGTTTTCAGTAGATCAGTCTGACTGTCTCATCATCAAATCAAGTGTCTTAGCAACTTGCTGGCTGGTTAATTATTAGCATTTATTGAATCTATTCAGCACTATACTGGAAGTCGATATTCTTCGTCATGCGCCGCGATAACCCATGCCATTCTCGCGAGTTTATTGGCGACGGCTACACAGGCTCGGTTAAAACCTCGGCGTTCTGCTAACTGGATTGCCCAGCAACTAAATTTATCCTGTTTATGACAACTGTGCTGTAACACCGCTCTGGCGCCGTGGATGAACAGGGTGCGTAAATACGCATTTCCCCGCTTGCTTATCCCAAGGAGGTTATCTTTACCTCCGCTGCTGTGTTGTTTGGGAACCAAGCCACACCAAGCTGAAAAGTGCTTGCCATTAGTGAAGTCTTTACCATCACCTGCGGCGGCATAAAAGGCAGTAGCGGTGACTGGGCCAATACCAGGGATAGTTTCTAAACGCTGGCAAATCACATTGTTCTTAGTTTCAGTGAGCACTTGAACGTCACAACCCTTAAGCCGTTTTTCTATATCACTAAATTCTTCATATAACTGATAAAAAATGGCCCGACCTTTGGTAGTCAGCGCATTGGTTTCATCCGCTAAAATATCTGGGAACTGTACTTTAAAAGCCGATTTACTTTTGGTCATCACAATGCCGTATTCCGCTAACATCCCTCTGACTTGATTGATTAAGGCGGTTGATTGTTTAGTTAATCGTTCGCGCATGCGGTGGAGCAGTTGCACATCTTGCTGCGCGACGCCTTTGGGTTTTACAAACCGCATGTTGGGTCGCTGCGCAGCTTCAGCGATGGCTAAGGCATCGTTGTAGTCATTTTTATTACCTTGCCGAAAAGGCACCACAAATTGAGGTGCGATTAGCTTGACGTTATGGCCCAACAGCTCAAATTCTCTGGCCCAGTAATTTGCTCCACCACAGGCTTCCATCACAATTAGGCACGGCTCAATTTGAGCAAGAAAGGGAAGCAAGTCTTTGCGTCTAAGCATTTTCTTTTTAATTAACTTGCCAGCTTTATCGACACCAACAAGATGAAAAACAGACTTTGCGATATCTAAACCAATTGTAGTAATCTTCATAAGTGGACCCGTCCTCTTTCTGATGAGTTTTAGCGACTACATCGTGGCCCATTGCGAGGCCGATTAAAAGTGGATGGGTCCATTCCATTATCCATGTTGATTATCAATCCTAAATCGATACTGCCATGTTATAGTCCCTGCAGGGATAATACGAACGCTTAAGCCGTCGCGGTCTGCAAGCTCTGGTTTCTCTAAATATGGATTGCCGTTTATTGCACGTAACCAATTGTCAGATAAAGACATTTTAATTACCCTGTGTACATGTGATTTTAGCTAATCTGACGCAGAACCCAATATATACAGATTATGTACTCACATCGAAGAGCTGCATACTAAATTGATGTGAATGACAACGAATCCAATTAAAGCAATTTAACTACTGATAACATGAAGTTACATGCTTTAGAGAACGAAAATAAATGAAGATGAAAGACGATAAAGCAGGGTCGATTTTTTGGCACGACTACGAAACATTTGGAGCGAACCCAGCGAAAGACAGACCCTCGCAATTTGCTGGCATTCGCACGGATTTAGATCTCAATATCATCGGCGAGCCTGAGACATTCTATTGTAAGCAAGCCACTGATTATTTGCCGTCTCCGGAAGCAATATTAATCACAGGGATCACTCCACAGTTAGCTAATTTAAAAGGCATCCCTGAAACTGAGTTTATGGGACGAATTCAAGCGCTATTTAGCCAACCAAACACTTGTGTTGCAGGTTATAACTCACTGCGTTTTGACGATGAAGTGACCCGTTATGGCTTTTATCGGAACTTTATCGATCCCTATGCCCGTGAATGGCAAAATGGCAACTCTCGTTGGGATATCATTGATTTAGTGCGCGCTTGTTACGCATTTAGGCCTGAAGGTATTAACTGGCCGACAAAGGAAGATGGCTCTCCGAGTTTTAAGCTAGAACATCTGACCCAAGCGAATGGTTTAAGCCATGAGAAAGCCCATGATGCTATGTCTGATGTGTATGCAACCATCGCCATGGCAAAACTCATTCGCGAGAAACAGCCTAAGTTATATCAGTACTATTTTGACCTGCGCCGTAAGCAAGCGGTTAGCGATCAAATCGATGTGCTCAATATGCAGCCTTTGGTTCACGTGAGCTCTAAAATTAGTGCGCGCAATGGTTGTGCAACGTTGATTTCACCCGTAGCGCACCATCCTACTAACAAAAATGCCATTATTTGCGTTAATTTAGCCATGGATTTAACGCCGCTATTCGAGCTAGATGTCGAGCAAATTAAAACGCGCATGTATACGTCAAGAGCCGATCTTGCCGAAGATGAATTACCTATCGCAGTAAAACAAATTCATCTTAATAAGTGCCCTTTTATCACCTCGGCAAAAATCCTCAGTGATGAGCATGCCGTTCGTTTAGGCATAGATAAAGAATTTGCCAGAGAGCAGTATAAACGCCTAAAACGTCACCCAGAATTACGCGAAAAACTGGCGCTATTATTTGAGCACGATGACAGCAGAGTGACCACAGATCCCGATTTGATGCTGTATTCTGGTGGGTTCTTTAGCCAAGCTGATAAAGCAAAAATGGAAATCATCCGTCATACCCTACCGCAAAATCTAGCGGCGTTAGATTTGCAGTTTGATGATCCACGTATTCCTGAGATGCTGTTTCGTTACCGCGCCCGTAATTACCCTGAACTACTCGATGATACAGAGTCGCAGCGCTGGCGTGAATTCTGTCAAAGTCGCTTAGCCGATCAAGACTACGTACTTAAATTAGAAAATTTGCTACAAGAAACACAAGCGGATGAGACTAAGCAAAAGCTACTTGCTGCCCTTTGTCATTATTTGCGTGAACTTTAAGTTGTGTAAATTCAAGCTTAAGTCTTTTGTTTTATAGTCTTAAGCTTATTTGTGTGCACCAATAGACTCACTCTATACGTGAGTAACATAAGTTTATCACTCTCGATAGCACTGACATTGACAGCGTATAAACGCGAGCTAACTCGCATTTATGCTGTAACAAAATTACTAGAATGTTCTTCCATGAACTTAACAAATAAGGAATAGGGAAATGCAAGATAGATTCATTCGTAGCATAACCCAACTGCCAACGCCGTTAGCCGATGCACTTATCCCAATGTTGCACCAGAATTTTGCTGGATACATTGATGCGCAGCAACTTGCTACGCTAACAAGTGCAAGCAAAATGACCGAAGCAGAAGTGTTATTAGCATTACTGCCGATAGCAGCGGCATTGGCCAAACCGCCTATCAGTGAGTTTTATGTCGGCGCGATAGCCAAAGGTAAAAGTGGCGATATCTACATGGGGGCCAACTTAGAATTACCCGGTGAAGCGTTATTTCATTCTGTCCATGCAGAACAAAGCGCTATCAGCCACGCATGGCTCAGTGGTGAAAGCCAAATTGTTGATATCATAGTTAATGCCAGTCCTTGCGGTCATTGTCGTCAGTTTATGAATGAACTGGTTGAAGGGAGCAAGATCTGCATTCATCTACCCGCACAGGAAAGCCATCCTCTGGCCTATTATTTACCCTATGCTTTTGGGCCAAAAGACTTAAATGTCACTTCGCCCTTAATGGCCAAGCAACAAACTGAATTTGCTCTAGACAGTGCCGATCCTATGATCATAGAAGGCTTAGATCATGCAGGTTTAAGCTATGCACCTTACACCCAAAGTTTTGCCGCTGTGGTATTAGAAACCCATGATGGCGCAACCTATTGTGGTCGCTACGCAGAAAATGCGGCATTCAATCCTTCTATGCTGCCTATGCAGATGGCCTTATCAAATCTGGCGCGCCACAATCGTGAGTTTAGCGATATCAGCCGTGCGGTTTTAATTGAGTCATCTCAAGGAAAAATCAGCTTAGTTGGCGCGACTATGGATGCGCTCCATACCGTTGCCGCCATCGAACTTGAGCACATAGTGGTAGATCCAGTGTAACGTCTGCTTCAAGATGCCAAGGTGCTTCAAAATGCCAACGGCGAAATACGTTAATGCGTATTTCGCCGTTCGATTATCCACTTAAAGCTTAAAAATCAATTATCGTAAGCAATTCTGACGGCTAATCATACTCCATCCTGTCTTCTACTAACCACGTCATTGAACTTAGCTAGAGACTCCCCCTTACGCTCCTCCATCCTAATAAAACAAGCTTGCCGCTCCACTTCCGACATAACGCGCCACGCTAAAATTTCATCAAGATGCCTGAAACAACCTAAACAAATATCTTGCTGATCTAAACAACAATTTCGAATACAAGGAGTTACATTAGGATCATTCTGACCAGACGGCATATTCATTGCCACAAGGTTCAACAAAATGGAATCGACGGCCTCCCGGAAAACTAAAGATGTCAGCTGTGATAATGCCACCAGCTGTTACGACAGCCGTCAGAGTCAATTCTAAGTTCTGGCTGTAGATCACAATCAGCGGGCAACCTTTTGCGAGGGTGAAATTCACGTCGGCTTGATAGAATCCCCCAGTAATGCCGACATCCATAAAGCAACTGTATTCAGGGCCATAATCGACATAGGTCCATCCAAAAACCTGGCTAAAAAAGGCCTTAGAACTCGCAATGTCGCGACTTGGGATTTCCAAATAATTGATACTGTGGTGACGGTTCATAGACTTCCTTGCTATTTAATCAGGGCACAAAATGATGAACATAAAATGCGTAAGTAAAAATGGGAGCCAAAGCTCCCATTCTATTCGCGGCTTTAACTCAGGTTAACCTTGGATTAAAGCTGCGGCAAGTCCAATCAGACCGCCAAACACGCCGCCCCAAATCACTAACCAACCTAAGTGCGTTTGGATCATGTCCTGAACGATTTGTTTCACCATTTGTGGTGTTAACTCGTTTAATCTTTGTTCCACTATGTTAGCAATTTTAGTTTGCAGATCGGCCATCACATTTGGCTGTTCAATTTCTTGTTTCAGCAACTCGTGAAATGCATCGCTTTGTGCCATTTCAACTAAAGAAGCTTTCATCTTTACAATAAACGGCTCTTTTAACGGCAATAAGGCATCTGTGCCACCAAACATAGACAACATGCCGCCAAAGGAAGATTGGGCGACTGTGCTAATTAACGCATCAAAAGAAGGCGCTAAATCAACCTTTTCAATCACTGGCGCCAAGTCTATTTTACTCAGCCCTTCTTTTTCAGACAGGAATCGGTCGATATTTTCAGTGGTAAAAAACTGTTTCATCATCAAATGAGCAATGCCCGCCTTAAACTCTTCAAAACGAGAAGGCACGACTCCCGAACCATAGAGTCCGGGGACTTTCTCAAACAACATATAAACTGCAACCCAGTTGGTAATTGCACCCGATAAAGCAAATAATCCGACATTCAGGACAATTGCCGAATTCATCAGGTAACCCACTACGACCAAAGCAGCCGCCAATAAATTCGTCACTAAACTCTTATTCAATCTCATATCCCCTAAGGTGGCATCGATAAGATGCAAAACTCGCCTATATTAACAAGTTAACGGGAGTCAGGTCTAACACTCAAACCACAGTAAACAAACCCGTTTTAAAATCTGTTTTCAGTGCTAAGTCTTGGCGCGAGGGGCAAGATGAAGCCCATCAACTAAGCCGCAGCGCCACTGAGCCACAAGAAGCTGATTAGCCAGCACCAAATAAAGTGAATCTCCTTGTAGAACATTAAGTTAATTTAATGTTTGCCGACCTAAAAAACGCAAAAATTTTAATTTACCGTCTGTGAATTATCAACTTACCTCAACTACACTCAATCAAGATAACGCACAAAAAATATGGCTCAAAATACAGACGGTACTGAACACTGACCGTTAACCTCGGCTCAAAACACAAAATTTACCCAAAATAGAATAAAGGATGCGCTTATGGAATCGGCTTTTAACACTGCAGGGGCGTTAAGTTGGCATGAATTGACAACCAATAATACCGAAGAAGCTATGCACTTCTATGCTGAGATTTTTGGCTGGCACTTTAAAACCGTCAAAATGCCCCACGGTAATTATCATATTATTGAAAATCAGGGCGTCAGCATTGGGGGGATCACCGATAGTTTGCTCCCAATGCTTCCCTCACATTGGACTGGCTACATTACCGTTAACGATGTCGATCAAGTCGCTATCAGCGCAAAAAAACTTGGCGGGGATATTCTGTTTGGTCCTGAAGATATACCCGAAGTAGGCCGTTTTTGTTGGATAAAAGATCCACAAGGCGCCATTATTGCAGCGATTAGTTATTTAAATCACTGAGCAAAAATAGCGTCCAACATGGTGAGCATTGACGACTCAAATCATCAGCCATAGGCTGAAACACATGTAGTTATCAATGTAGATGATAGGTTACCACTCAGGAACGTCTTAGATCAGAAGACGTTATTGTCTGTGTAATACCAAGATTTCATTGGTAAAAATATAAATAATTTCTGGAAATATTAGCATTATTCGCTAGAATGTCCGTACTTATGGAAGTTTTTCCCTGTCTTATGCATTGGAGCCTTGATATTAATGCTGACCCAGTTATCGCAATTCAGACACTCTTTTTTTGCCCTCCCAAGATACCTGCGAGTGATTATTTACCTCACAGCAGTCTACCTTAGCTATGTCTGCACATTAGGTTTAATCCTCCCCTATGCGATAACCACGCTGGCACCAGAAAAACTCTCAACTCTGCTCGGTCGTCCCGTCACCCTCGGCGATATACGCATTAACCCTTTTAATTTCAAAGTCGAAATCGACCAACTGGCCATTAAAGAAAAAGACGACAAACCTTTTGCTGGTATTGCACAAGTCCAATTCGAAATACACTTTTGGCGATCTGTTTTTAATCGCGCCGCCGTTATCGAAAACATACACATACAAGCGCCCTACGCACATATCATTCGCGTGGAGAAAAAAGGGAAAGCTGGATTCAACTTCGACGATATTCTGCAGACCCTGAACGAGCATTCATCCACGAGCACAGAAACAGCCCCCACAGAAGCCAGTTCACCCGTTCGTGTCCTGCTCAGCCAATTTGTGTTAGATGCGGGACAATTTAACTTCGATGACAAAATTACCCATGCTCAAGTGAACTACCCCAATATCAATCTAAAACTCAGTTCCCTTGATACTGAATATTTGATGGCGGCATCATCGGCATCGATAACACCAGCCATAAAAGTAAACAAAGTTGATAATACGACACCAAACGCCCAATCAACGTCTGACTCACCCATTGTGCCTATCAAGCACAATCACTATGCGATACAACTCAGTGATGATCATGCTGGTGAAATCAGTTTGCAGGGGCAATTCCAATTGTTCCCGCTAAAAGTTGCGGGTGACATCCAAGTCGCCAAACTCAAACTGACACCACTATGGCGATTTATCGACGATCAATTTAATCCCGTCCTCACGGATGGCGAGCTCAGTATTAAAACTCAGTATCAAGTGGATCTTGCCGAGAATGGCGAGTTACAAGTCATCAGCAACAATGGCCAGTTTATTGTTGAAAAACTTAACATTAACGACAAAGATCGCTCAGTGGTAAAGCTCCCCATGTTAGCCCTCGACGGCATTTCAGCCAACTTGAAGCAGCAGAAAGTGCATATCAACAAACTCCACAGCGATGGCCTAACAATGAGTGCCATTTTGAACCAAGACGGGCTCGATCTTGTTGGCTTATTCATGCCTAAATCGTTAAGCGCCTCCACAACGACTACGCAGCCGGTTGCTAAACCAACCGATGCTAAATCGCTAGAACGCGTACAAGTTGCGCAAGTCGAAGAAAAACGTCAAATAGCAGAGACTGCCACTGGTCCAAGCGATAGCGCAAACAAAGCAACGGAAAGCGAATTAGCCGCAACTAACGAGAGTGATAAAACAGAACAAAAGACAGAAGCGACCGCAAATGTCACCACTGATGCCACTAAAGAAACCGCTGCAGAAGTCGCTTCTGAGGCAGATCCTCTGCTGCCAATCAAGCAAACACCAGTAACGACGTCAACTGACACTTGGTTAGTGCAACTCGATGCGCTCAATATTGAAAACTATGACCTTAATCTATCGGAACAAAAGCTAACGGCCACACCGCAGCAATGGCGAGTGTATCCGCTTAATTTTTCAACTAAGGTCATAACGAGTACCTTAACCGCTCCGATTGAATATGAGCTACAACTCAGCCTCAATGATCAAGGTACTTTGAGCTCTCAAGGCCAAGTCGATGTGACGGGCGAAACCATAGATGCCAATATCCAACTCGATAAGCTGGCATTAACCCAATTTCAGCCCTATTTAGCGCCCTACGTGAATATCCAGCTCAAGAGCGGTCTATTAAGCTCAGCAGGCAAGCTGACCGCCGATGCTAAAGGCAAAGCCATTTACGGTGGTAGTGTTGAGCTCGATGATTTAGCTATTCATGACAAATTGCGTAATGCTCCACTGGTCAAATGGCAAAAGATGAATATCAATCAACTGGATTTTGACCAACAGAAAAATCAAATCAAAATTGATCACTTAGCCTTTAATCAACCCTACGCCAAAGTGGTGATAGCCAAAGATAGAACCACTAATATCAGCGATCTTATCGTTGAGGCTCCGGCAGCAAATAGCAAGACAACTAAAAACACAACCACAGCCAGTGCTAAACAAACCGAGCTGCAAACGGCAAGCAAGACAACGCCTGAGCTGAGCCTCGATATTCAAAAAATTAGCTTTAGCCAAGGCTCTGCTTACTTTGCCGATAACTCACTGACTCCGAATTTTGCTTCGGGAATTGAGCTGCTTGAAGGTAATATCACTCACTTGTCGTCAACGCCAGGGACGAAGGCCTCGGTCGATATCAAAGGTAAAATAGACAAGTATGCGCCTGTAACCCTAAAAGGCGATATTAACCCTTTGCTAGATATGCCATATTTAGATCTCGATTTAGTCTTTAAGAGTGTTGAGTTAACCTCAGTCAATCCTTACTCAGGCACCTATGCGGGTTACTACATAGATAAAGGGCAGCTATCGTTATCGTTGAACTATCAACTCGATAAGAACAAGCTCAAGGGCAGTAACCATCTGGTCATAGACCAACTGAAACTTGGTAAACCCAGTGACAGTGACCTTGCCACTAGCTTACCCATCACGCTCGCGATTGCCCTGCTGCAGGACCGTAACGGCGTGATTGATTTAGGCATGGAAGTCTCTGGCGATTTAGACTCACCTAGCTTTAGTGTCGGCAGCATCATAATGACGGCGATTACCAATGTGATCACTAAAGCCGTCACAGCGCCCTTCACTTTCTTAGCAGGACTCATAGGCTCTGACGAAACCTTAGATAAGATAAGCTTTGCCGCAGGCAAATTCAACCTAAGTGAAGATGAGCAAAAAAGTTTAGACAAACTCGCTAGCGCCTTACTCGACAGACCTATGCTCAAGCTCAGCGTTGAAGGGGAAGTCGATGCCATCAATGACAGCCAAGCCATTGCTGAGCGCATCATGAAGCGTAAATTGGCTAAATTAGCCAATATTGAATTTAGTGCGTTACCTGATGATTTAAGTCCGAGTCAATTCCCGACCCAAGGGCCGCTTGCCGATGCGCTAGTAAAGCTTTATGAACAAGAAGTTAAAGCCGATCCTGCCCAAATAAAAGACACTGTTATCGCAGAGGCCAAAGACGCGCAGCTTTCAGATGACGAAATCACCACCCGCTGGCATATCGCTTTATATAATCTGTCGGTAAAAGCACAGAATGTTAACGATGGCATGTTGGGTAATTTAGCCCAAGAAAGAGCAAAAGCCGTTAAAGCTTACCTTGTGGACGTGAAAGAAATTGCTCCAGAGCGGATCTTCTTGCTCGAAAGCCGAGTGAGTTTAACCCAGAATGCAGCCCAAGTGAGCCTTACCATTGATGCTCAATAACTCAGCCAATTAACTGCTTTTTATATAAAACTAAGCCCGCTAAAGTTCGACTTTAGCGGGCTTTTACCTTATGGCTAAGTGTCATAACCAATCAAAAAACCATACTTCTACAATCAAATCATCTATCTGTTAATTCACTCTAAAATGTTGGCCGTGCTTGGTGCCATAGGTTACACTCTGCGGCCTTTATACAACTGAGATCACAGTTTTTAAACGACTGGATCCCAGACTCGCCGCACGCTTTCTGTGGCGCCATGACGCACAAATGTTCTTCCACAAAAATTATCATTAAGGTCAATAACATGTTTATCATTCGCTGGATTTTAGGCAGGATTATTCTGTTTTTAAACTTCGTATTTAGCCCTAAGAAGCGCCAACGTCCACTGGCTGAGCAACAAAAAATTGATGCTCAAACTCAAGCATTAGCCCTGTATCAATATCCTGCATGCCCATTTTGTGTAAAAGTCCGCCGTGCAATGCGTCGCCAAGGACTCAACATAGTGACCCACGACGCTAAAAAAGCGCCACACAAAGATGAGCTCGTCGCCCAAGGTGGCAAACAGCAAGTGCCTTGTTTGCGCATTGAAGAAAACGGCCAAGTACAGTGGTTGTATGAATCTAAAGAAATCATTAACTACTTAGACCAACGCTTCGCCTAAATCGCGGTGTAACAGTCTGTGTAAATCTCCAAATAAGTGCGCCCAGTACCTTTTTTAATGAACTGTTCAATCGACTTTTCAATGAACTTTACAATGGGTTTTCCGTTGAAATATCGAGGTTTCGGGCGCAGTTCTTTTATTGCGTTGTTTTATCACATTCTTTTATCGCATTTACTTACGCCACTATCGCATTTACTTACGCCACAAATATTCACGGTCAGAATAATCAAATAACCACTGGGGCTGATACACCACCAATAGCGTCACCGCCATGCCATTAAGCAATGCCTCTGGGAATGCCAGCAAAGGGATTAGCATCAGGTAGTCGTCTACTAACACATTCCAATCGTAATCCGCCGCAGACCACAACCACGTCGCCCAACTCAATTGATGAAACACAGTTGAGAGGCCCGCATTGATAAAACCACCGACGAAGATGAATACAAAAATATGCTTAGGAAATAAATGGTAACTGCGACTGTATAGGATAAAACACAGAAACAGCGGCACAGCCATAGCGAACAAACTAAAAGCACCAAAATCAGCGGGCTGCTTTAATACAAAAAGACTAAAAAAAGCACTCGGCAATAGCAACACTAGGGTCGCAAGACGCCAGCCGAACATCAGCATACAAGTGACAATTCCCAGAAAATGCAGATGCAACCCAGTTTGAATACTGGCATTTAACGACCACAGTGCATTGATCCCCACCAACGTCAGCAACAAACGTAATTGGAGATGTTTATCCCGCCGGAGCTGCACTAACTCTTCTTTTGGCCATATGGCGTAGAGCCATAACGCCAAGAACATAAGGCATATACCTTGAGTCAGGCCCATATCCCATTCGATTTGCGCCCATTTATTCGACCAAAACGCCCACATTACTCGCCCATCCTTAATCCATTACACCTATCGGCGCGTACTCACCCTATGAGAATGCCATAAATCCATGAACTTTAGGGCCATATTAAGGTATTCTTCTGTCAGTTAATAACTAAGAGTTAAATTTGATTATGCCGTTTCGATATCTCAGCCTTGCCATCTTAAGTTGTTTCTCGCTCATCGCCTGCAGCAGTGCGCCAATTGACCCGAGTGAACTCGCCGGAAAATTACGGGATAAGTTGACGACAGATATTAAAAGCGATGGCCTTAAACTCTTCAGCTACAAAGCTCGTCTGGTCGATGAAAAGTCGACACTGAATGATACAGACCGCCCTTTTCCACACGAGGCACGCATACGTAATATGCAAGATCCCCGTGAGCAACGTCGCGCGATGCAAGATCTACAGGACTCATTAGAAATTTGGGGGAGACAGGTTGATTTAGGTTTAATCAAAACCCTTGAAATGACGGGTTATTGCCGCGAAGGTTATATTGAATTAAGCCGAATTATCGAGCCTGGTCGAGGAGAAATCCGCGGTGAGTGCCAAGAGGGGGCAACCAATGCTGATAAACACAAATTTATGAGCTATTAACTAAACTCAAAGTAATGAAGAAACGTGCACAGTTACCAATACAAAAAACTTAAATCGGCTAAAAATAGCGAAAACGATAATAAGCAGAATAAAAAGCAAGCATGCGCGTATGAGACAATACGCGCATTCACATCACACTAGACTGATTCGGTCAGTGGCACAGCACGATTTTCCAATAACACAGGGATACCTTCAGTGATCGGATAAGCAAGTTTATCTGCCTTACAAATCAACTGCTGCGTCGTTTTATCGTACTCAAGTTTACCCTTACATACAGGGCAAGCCACTATATCTAACAATTTTTTATCGAATGCCATGGAAGTTTCCTTATTTAGCTGCAGCCACTTCACGAAGACGTGCGAGCAGCTGTTCATCAAATTGTGGGGATAGCTTGGCATCGACCGCCAAATACCACCAGTTTTCTTGTGCAAAATCGCGACATTTAACCGCATCTTTTTCTGTCATCAACAGTGGCAAGCCTTGGGCTAAATCACCTAACTGGATTTTATCGTAGGCCTGATGGTCATCAAAACCATGGCAGAAGGCCAGTTGATAGCCTTGTGCGCGCAACGATTCAAAGAAACGCGCTGGATTACCTATGCCCGCCATCGCAACGAGCGGCAGAGACTTATCGAAAGTATATTCACCAGACGTCGCATCACATTTAACAGGCTTCACTGCCGTAGGTGTCAGTTGCATTTCGAACTGCCCTTTTGCCGCTGGGCCACCATTACTGACAATAAAATCCACGGTATCGAGACGCCACGCACCTTCACGCAATGGACCTGCTGGCAATAGCAAGCCATTGCCTAAACCGCGCTGACCATCAATTACCACCAGCTCAATATCGCGTGCCAGAGCATAATGCTGTAGGCCATCGTCACAGATGATGACATCGACACCAAACTCAGCAATAAGCGCATTAGCCGCATCGACCCGTTTAGCACCAACCACCATAGGCACTTGAGTACGCGCCACTATCATGGCAGGTTCATCACCCACCTCTGCCGCACTTGCACCTAAGCAAACCGATTTAACGCCTTGAATATCAACACCATAACCACGACTGATCACACCGGGGTGAAATCCATGTTGGCGCAGCAATTCAATCAGATAAATCACAGTTGGCGTCTTACCGCTGCCACCGACGGTAATATTACCGACGACGATGACAGGTACAGGCATTGCAGTTTGTGATTTCATTCCGAGGTGAAACAAAGCGCGGCGCACATAAGTGATAACCGCGAATAAGCCAGATAAAGGTAACAAGAGCCATCGCAGTGGATGGCCCTGATACCAAATTTTATTTACTAAGGCCTGCATCTAACTACCAAATTGCATTTGGTATAATTTGGCGTACATGCCATCTAATTCCAATAGTGATTGGTGCGTCCCGCGCTCGACGATACGCCCCTGATCCACCACTAAAATCTGATCGGCACTCTCGATGGTCGACAACCTGTGGGCAATCACTACAGATGTGCGGTTTTGTCTGAGGTTATCTAACCCTTTTTGAATGGCTTTTTCTGACTCAGTATCCAGTGCAGAGGTCGCTTCATCGAGGATCAACACAGGCGCATCACGCAACATAGCGCGCGCAATCGCAATCCGCTGTCTTTGACCACCGGACAATAACACGCCATTCTCACCCACTTGGGTATCAAGGCCCTGGGGCAGTTGATCAATAAACTCCATCGCATAGGCCAAGGTCGCAGCTTCAATGATCTGCTCACGAGTGGCTTCACCTGGGTAGGCGTAAGCGATGTTATTGGCTATCGTGTCATTGAACAAGGTCACCTGTTGCGATACCAGTGCCACTTGATTGCGCAGCGATTTTAGCGAGTAATCGTAGATGCTGACGTCATCAAGCAGAATATCGCCGGATTCAAGGCCGGTATAAAAACGGGTCACTAAACTCGCAATAGTCGACTTACCTGAGCCAGAACGTCCAACTAAGGCTAAGGTTTGCCCAGGTTTGACTTCAAAATCGACATTCTCAAGTGCACGACGATCTTGGCTGTCATAGGTAAAACACACATTATCAAAACGTAAATGCCCCTTAGCACGCTCGACAGTATAAGTTCCCGTATCGGACTCTGGCAGCGTATCCAGTAATTCAAACACTGTGGTACAAGCCGCAATACCCCGTTGAAATTCGGCATTCACTCGGGTTAAGTTTTTGATTGGCTGTAACATGGCCATCATGGCACCAAGAATCGTCGCGAAGGTACCCGCGGTAAGATCGGCTTTCATGCTGTCTAAGCTTGCCGCATAAAGTACAAAGGCTAAGGCGAATGAGCCAATAATCATGATCAAAGGCTGACTAATGGCTTGTGCCACAGCTAACTTCATATTTTGATGGCGGTTTTGATCGTTTACTTTAGCAAAACGGGTTGCTTCTGTTTCCTGTCCACCAAAGGCCAATACGTTTTTATGGCCTTTAATCATTTGCTCCGTAGTCGCACTCACCCCGCCCATGGCTGTTTGAATTTGCTTAGAGACCTTGCGGAAACGACGACTAACCACCGCAATGACCATGCCCATGATAGGACCAATCACAAGAATACAGAGGGATAGCTTCCAAGAGTTATAGAACATCAGCACCAGCATACCAAACACAGTCACACTATCGCGGACTATGGAAATCAAAGCACTTCCCGATGCTCTGGCGATTTGCTCAGTATCGAAGGTGACTTTTGAAATCAAGTTACCGGTATTTTCCTTATCCATATAACTGACAGGCAGGCTCAGATAATGCTCAAACACTTGCTGACGCATGTCCATGATCAAACGTGCACTCATATATGAAATGCCGTAAGTCGAAACAAAGTTAGCAAAGCCACGTAGGGAAAACATAACGATAACCACAAGCGGCGCCATCATAAGCACGTCGTTGTTTGCGTGGAAACCTTCACTGGTTGGCAATGCTATGCCGTTGGTCACCGCAGCAGGTGCGCCGCCGGAGAAACCCTTATCAATAAAGGGGCCGATGAAAGCGATAAAGGCGGCATCGACGAGACCATAAATAATTAATCCCGCAACTGAAAGCATAAACATGCCTTTCATCTGTTTTATATAGCCCAGTAATCGTTTGAAAACTGTCCACATTTCGTCTTTAGGAGATGTTGTCATTGATAACACTAAATTATGGCAAAGTAGGCATTCTACTCTGGATTAATCAAGTCACCAAATCTAAACAGAGAGTTGTACCAAAATGGCGCTAAATCACCACGATAGGTCTTAACCTCTCGCTCAGACTGCTGAAAAATCACACTAATCTGCCCCTCTATACCTGTAGTTAGGCCCATAATCTCCCGTTGCTGATACCGTTCAACCACTGTGGATTTTGGAAACCCCCAGCGATTAGCAAAACCAGCAGGAAACAAGACTAACTTGGGTGCAACAGCATCAATAAAGGCTTCAGTTGACGAGGTTTTACTGCCGTGGTGGGGCGCAACAAGCACTTCACTTTGTAACTCATACTCACCACTTAAGGTACGACTTAATAGCGAGGTTTCGATTTGCTTTTCGATATCCCCCGTAAGCAGTAGACTCTGCCTGTCATCATCAATGCGTATAACACAGGAACCATTATTACCCGCTAACGCTTGAGGCGGGGAAAGCAAATTCAAGCTCAGCCCTTGCCATTGAATCTGCCTTGGGCGGCAATCTTGGCCGCTAAAGCCTGCCACGTCTGTGATCACTAAAGCCTTAGGGTAAGCCTCAATCAAAACAGGGGCACCACCTGCATGATCGTTATCGCTATGGCTGATAACAATATAATCAATCTCTTGAATGCCTTTGGCTTTTAGGAAAGGCAATATCACCCGCTCCGCATAACTGAAGTCATCACCAAAGGCGGCACCGGTGTCGTAAACCAGCCCTCTACCATTCTTTTCAATAACCACAGCTAAACCTTGGCCCACATCCAGTAAATGCATAGCCCATCGATTATTTTGAACGGGTGACCACAGCGTAATACAGAAAAGCAAAGCGGGAATAAACAGTAAACTCAGCAGGCTTAACCAAGAAGTATAATTTTTATTTTTAGGCACATAGCGCCATAACACACCACCGATGAGTGCGGATAACCCCAAGGCTAATATCGTATCTGAAAGCGCTAACCAATGGGCTGGCAATTGCTGGCTTATGTCTAGCAACTGCGAATAGGGTGATAAACTCCAATCACTTAGGCGAAGCAGTCCCAACCAAGAGAACCCAAACGCTGTACCAACCCACCAGCATATAAATCCCGCCATAGCGAATGGGATAACAACAAAACTAAACCATGGCACAGCTAGGATATTCATCCATAAGCTGTGTAAACTCACACCACCAAAGAGTGCTCCTTGCAGTAATCCAAGCCCAAGGCTCAAGCGCCACTGGATGGCCCAAAATTGCAAAAGCCCCGCGCCTACACGCGTCCTTCGAGTCGACACAGCCGTAAACTCTTTGGGCTGGATGACTAAGGTATATAAAATCACCCCTAAAGCACAAAACGACAGCCAAAATCCCGCACTTAAACAAGCAAGCGGGTCGAGTAACAATACGACAAACAATGCAAACAGCAAGCGCTCCCACGCAGTAGAAAATCGCTTTAATAAACTCAGTAGCATTAACAGTAAAATCATCACGAGTGCACGCTGAGTCGACACACCAAAGCCTGCAAGATAGGCATAAAATGCTGCGCCTATACCTGCCGCGACTAACGCAAAAGTCATATTTCGTCGACTCTGATGTGACACAAAACGACTCAATCCAAACAAAAGGCAAGCGTATACCCATGCCGCGACAACGGAGAGGTGCAAACCGGAAATCGCCACTAAATGGCCAGTGCCAGTCTGCCTTAGTGCTTGCCAACGAGCTTGTGAGATCAAATGCTTATCCCCCAAAAGCAAAGCGAGTAAAATGTCACCTTGAGGTAAAGAGGCTAATTCAGGTGTCAATGCGCTTATGAGGTCATTACGCAATGAAGGCGAAACCGCAAGTAACTGCGCCTCAATCACTCGTCCTTTACCGACAACATGTTGACTGATTAATTGTTTTTGTTCGTTGTAGCCGCCTTGATTTAGCACGCTAGTAATGCTCTTAGGTGTCAACGTAAACAGCCAAACCTGACCCACATCGACTTCTGGCGGATCTTTCCACGTGAGTCGCAATTTTGCGTTTGGCCCTAAGATTAAATTTGGTTTAATGAGCGATATATCCAAACTTAGCCAGTCGCTGTTTCGACTAACTAGTGATATGATTTCGCCCCTTACCTGTATAGGTTGTTGTAACACTGGCAAATCCTGCCTAGATAATCCTAAGCAAAAACCAGTTAGCCATGCTACCGCAAAGAGCCCACCTGCACAGACAGGGATTTTTCGGTGTAAGATTAACGCCCCAACAACAAGGTAGGGTATGTAACTGACTGGCGGCAGCGAAGGCCATAACATCGCTGATAACAAGATGGCACTAAAGCCAAACATGAATCGATTCATAGTGAATTAAGTTAAGACAGCAATTTCAGCATATGCCAAAAAAATTAATTAAAAGATTTATGCCTAAGCCTGAAACCTTGCGTGAGCATAAACACTTACGCATGTTCGGACGCTTGTTACATAATCCCAATCTATGGGCACTTAATCGAAAATCCGCCCCAGGCGCATTTGCCGTAGGGTTATTTGTCGCTTGGATCCCCATGCCATTTCAGATGGTTGTTGCAGCGGCTTTTGCCATTCTATTTAATGTTAATATTCCCGTTTCAGTTGCATTAGTATGGATAACCAATCCCTTAACTATGCCAGTGATGTTTTATGGGGCGTATTTGCTCGGAGCTAAAATACTCGGCCATGCTCCGCAAGATTTTGCCTTCGAAGCAAGTTGGCAATGGATTGAAGCATCGCTTGCGACTATAGGTCCGGCATTCTTACTCGGGTGTCTCGTGCTAGGAGTGGTTTTTTCCGCTGTCGGTTATTTGCTGATTAATAATCTGTGGAAATATTCAATTATGTTTAAGTGGCAGAAACGCAAGAATAAATAATCTTTTATATTCAAACCGCTTATGTTGGTACAACGATTGAGTCGAGGTAACAGCATAAGCGGATTAACACATTCGCTCTCGCTTCCCTTTTGTTCATCATGTGAATCACCTTCTACAATACAACCACGTTAACTCCACTTTGCGCCGAATTTAAGATCGTACATATCTGTGAATTAAATCACACAGCGGCACCTAGCTTTTCCCTAAAAACAGATTTTTGCTGTTACTATTTATAAAAACATCAAGTAGGGAATATCCATGCCTTTTTATCATCAATATGGTTCTAAAAGCCTCAAAGCCGTTGAACACTTAGTCCTATTTATTATTGCCATTGCCACCATAGTCGCAATAGGCCAAGAAATTGTGCATATCATCTCTGTACGTATGGTCGCACTGGCCGATTTACTCTTGTTATTTATTTTCTTAGAAGTGTTAGCCATGGTGGCTAACTACTATGAATCCGGTAAGTTACCAGTACGTATGCCGCTTTATATTGCGATTGTCGCCTTGGCCCGTTACCTAATCTTAGATATGAAGAGCATGGAAGACTGGCGTATCGCAGCAATATCATTATCGACGCTAATTTTAGCGGCAACCGTGATTGTGATTCGTTGGGGCCAATTAAAAATGCCTTATCCAAAAAATCAAGAATACGACAATTAATCAAATACCTGAGTTGGTGCTATTGAAACCTAAATCAATGGCACCTGCTGTTCTCGTTTTAAAACTATTATCAAAGACCTAGCTTTCACATTGGTATTCTGCCAAAAAGCAATTATGCTAGTTTTACTGAGATCAATAATTTACGGGGCAATTGAGTTATGGGTGACCATACTACTGGTTTTGAAGAAAAACGCACATCACTGCGAGTCGACATGGAAGCAGAGCGCGTGGTCTTGAATTGGATCGACACTCAAGGCATGAAGCAAACTGATGAAGGTGTGTGTATCGACTTAGCAAGACGCGGCATTTTATTCGATTATAAAAATCCGTTTGCACTCGGGGAACTCATCGAAGTGACCTTTAATCCCAATTCAACCCAACAAAATACCGTTAAAGGACAAGTCTGCCGTTGCGCGAGATGCCATGACCAAAGCTACCATATTGCTATGCAACTGCTTTAATTTAACTTAAATTTCGCAGCTTTAATGGCTCTGTTCTACACTCAATGAATTGAACAATTCATTAAGGGGCGTCAGTATGATCTTGCTGGTAGGTGGTGAAAAAGGTGGTAGCGGAAAAAGTTGTCTCGCTCAAAATCTTGCCGTTTATATTAAGCAAAAATTTCAGGCAAACGTCCTCATGGTCGATTGTGATCCCCAACGCACGACTTCAGATTGGATCCAAGCAAGAAATAATGATCCAAGCCTCCCAAGCATTAATTGCATCCAACTTTACGGCAAGATTCGTAATGATTTACTCAGCCTCAATGAGCGTTTTGACTACGTAATTGTAGATTGTGGTGGCCAAGATAACTTAGCCATGCGCGCAGCTATGTCGGTAGCGACTTATGTTGTGATCCCCCTCAGACCTAAAAGACGCGATCTCAAAACATTACCCCACATGGAAGACATGCTAAGTACTTGTAAGATGCTGAATCCTAAAATGATCGCGACTATAGTGCTCACCCAATGCCCAGCGCTTCCCACACAGTTTAAACGCATTTTAGAAGCCAAAGATGTGGTGCAATCCTTTGGACTAAGGGTGCTAAATTCAGTTACATTTTGCCGAAATATTTATGATGACAGTGAAGAAAGAGGCTCTTCAGTCGTCGAAATAGAACCCGATGGGAAAGCAGCCGATGAGATCCGCGCCATAGCGGATGAGTTATTCGCAATGCCACCAGAAAATAGCTATGAGCTTAACTGATCTTAAACGTAAGAAACCTAAGCAAATCACCAAGCCGGTTTCTGTCGATGATTTCATTGAAGATGCCAATAACTACGCCTTAGGTAAGGCGAGTTTATTAGCTGCGCCCACCACACATACCATAGTTAAGGGCTTAGATAAAAAATCGACTAAGATTTATCGCCACGCGACCTTTACCCTCACTGAAAACAGCATTTCTCAGCTTGATGCCCTATCGAAATCCACCAATATTGCAAAATCTCGATTACTGCGTATTTTGATCAATGAATTTACCCAACTCACACCCGCACAGCAGGAGCAAATTGCAAATAAGCGCCATGATGAAGCCTAAGCTTCAACAAAATAATTACACATCTAAGTGACTGAAAACTAACCAGCGAAATAAAATGAGTACGCAATGGTCACTGTGTATTATACCAATCACATTAAATAGTTAGTCAGTTCAGAGCCTCACGGGCATCTCAATCCAAGGCGCATTGACGCAGAAATGGTCATTCCCTTTTAAGTAATGTAACACCGGAGTGGAATGCCTGTGGCTCCCGAAGGGCGGCTGATGTTAATGGCATCGCGCTTTATACTGCGTTTAAGGCTTTTGACAGGGCACCACTATGCCTTCAAGCCTTTGCCTTGTCTAAAGCGCTTTGATCTCCCGCTGAATGAACAGATATTTAATACGATGGGTATTAATGCTCACAATTTCGCCCAGCTACAAGTTGAATACCTTGGGACGTTTCGTAAAACTTACCTTTACCTATGAGTAACTCAATTAATGCTTCGGCACTCAAATCAGTTGCACTACAAGTATGGTATCGAGCCGCCGAGCCAAACTTTTGCTCCATCATGGAAATTAATTCAGGCTTTATAATAGCGGCCCCTTGAGCTACCATCAGCGCCATAACATCATGACCGTGAACAGAATTGGACATATGTCCTCCTAAAGATGCAATATTATTGTTCTTTATATCCTAACGGTTAAATTCGAACCCTGATCTCGCGCACAAACTTTCAAATGGGGACGACTGCGCCGACATCTGTGACGATAATGTGAGCCATTATGTCTTTGATCCTATTACTGACCCAACAGATGTCGCTGTACTTAGTGATCGTTTACTTAGTCAGTAAAACGCCACTGTTTAAACTGTTTGCCGAAACGTCTCCTCGTCTGCCACATAAGATTTTTATGTATCTGATTTTTTCGAGTTTCTGCATCATGGCCACTTATTTTGGTGAGCAAACCTCGGGAGCGATTGCCAACACTCGTGCTATGGGCGCAGTTTTAGGCGGATTATTAGGAGGACCGGTTACTGGTTTTCTGGTGGGGCTGACTGGTGGGCTACACCGCTACAGTATGGGCGGCTTTACTGATATAGCCTGCGCCATCTCCACCACCTTAGAAGGCTTATCCGCAGGGATGATAAGCTTCTACTTAAGACGCGCAGATAAAAGTGAGCTCATCTACAATCCATTACTCGTTTGCCTAGTGACTTTTTATGCTGAAATGATGCAAATGAGCATCATACTTTTGGTCGCACGCCCCTTCGATGATGCATGGGAATTGGTACGTCAAATCGCGCCGCCCATGTTGTTAGTGAACTCCGTGGGAGCGGCACTCTTTATGAGCATGATCCGTGACCAAAAAACCATGTTTGATAAACTCTCATCGAGCTTTTCGACTAAGGCATTAAAAATTGCCGAACGCAGTGTCGGATTACTATCCAAAGGATTTAACGAAGAAAGTAGTAGTCATGTCGCCCAAATCGTCATCGAAGAAACCAATGTGGGTGCAGTGGCCATCACGGACAGGGAAAAACTGTTAGCCTTTATTGGCATAGGCGCCGATCACCATCTCCCAGGTACACCGATTTCGTCCAAAATCACCTTAGAAGCCATCAATCAAAATAAGGTCATGTTCGCCGATGGCGTTGAAACGCCCTATGCATGCTCTATTTCTTCTCATTGCCGTCTAGGGTCAAGTCTAGTGATCCCGCTGCGCAGTGATACCGAAGTCATTGGCACGATTAAACTCTATGAGCCTAAGAATAAACTTTTTTTGAATATCAACCGTACTTTAGGTGAAGGTATTGCCCGCCTGTTATCGAACCAAATTCTTTATGGGCGTTTTGAGCAACAGCAAAATCTACTGACTCAAGCCGAACTTAAATTACTGCAGGCTCAAGTCAATCCGCACTTTTTATTTAATGCACTGAATACCATTAGCGCGATTATCAAACGTGATCCTGATATGTCTAAGCAGCTACTGCAGCAGTTATCGCAATTTTTACGGATCAATTTAAAGCGAACGACAGGCTTAGTGACGCTTGGGGATGAGCTAGATCACATAGCGTCCTATCTCACCATTGAAAAAGCGCGTTTTATTGATAAATTACAAGTCAGTATCGCGATACCTGAATCACTCTACCACTGTAAAGTCCCCGCCTTTACCCTGCAGCCAATTATTGAGAATGCCGTAAAGCACGGCACTTCGCACATGATTGAACAAGGGCAGATTAAAGTGACAGGCAAGCTCGAAAATGATGTGTTGGAGCTAGAAGTCACAGACAATGCTGGGTTGTATCAGCCCATTGAGGGATCAGAAGGCCTAGGGATGAACTTAGTGCATAAGCGAATTCAAAATATTTTTGGCGAACAATACGGCGTGACAGTGGAGTGCGAGCCCGATCAATTGACTCGTGTCACCATAAGATTGCCCATAGAAAGCCCTGAAACATCAAATATGGATAACCGCACGTGATCACTTGTTTAATTGTCGATGATGAGCTGTTTGCTCGTGAAGAATTAGCTGACCTTTTGGGGCAAGAACACGACATCCAAATCGTCGGTCAATGCGCCAATGCTATTGAGGCATTACAGAGCATAACCAAAGAAAAACCTCAGTTAATCTTTCTTGATATCCAAATGCCACGCATTTCGGGCATGGAACTTATTGCAATGCTCGACCCCGATGACATGCCGAAAATCGTGTTTGTCACCGCCTACGACGAGTTTGCCGTCAAAGCCTTCGACAATCATGCCTTCGATTATTTACTCAAACCCATAGATGCCGACAGACTCAGTAAAACCCTCACTCGCGTGCGTAAAAATCTAACGCCTCAGGCTATGGACTCCATTACCCCAAAGAGTCTTGAACATATTCCCTGCTACAGCGGCAATAAACTCAAAGTCATTGCAATCCAAGATGTGGAATATGTGTTCAGTGACTTAAGCGGCATCCATGTGGCCAGCACGAAAGGCAAAGTCCATACCCAGTTGACCTTGAAAGTGTTCGAAGAAAAAACCCCACTGGTGCGCTGCCATCGGCAGTATTTGATTTCACCTAAGGCGATTGCTGAAATTGAGCTGTTAGATACAGGGGCTGAAGTCACCACTCATTTAGGCGATAAAGTACCCGTATCACGCCGCTATCTTAAAAGCCTTAAACAGCTATTTGGCTTTCAATAAACACAATCCAAAAGTCATCTTAGCGACGTATTTTTAGCCATAAGATGGCCAACAGCACTCACCGTTAACATAAAATGGTAACCACTTAAGCTCGCCTATTGCCGCTCACACTGCATTTTCGACCACTCATTGAGATTACAAAGTTTTATATCAACAACTTGTTTACACTCGCCAGAACTCAAATGGGGAGATAACAAAAATGATGTGGTTCCTACTCTGTGTCGGTCTACTGATCGGCGGCTACTTTATCTACGGCGCCTTTGTCGAGAAAGTCTTCGGCATTAACGCTAATCGTCAAACACCCGCTTTCAGTCAAACTGATGGCGTCGACTTTGTGCCTATGTCTAAAGGCAAAGTCTATCTAATTCAATTATTAAACATTGCAGGCGTAGGCCCAATCTTTGGTCCTATCTTAGGTGCACTCTATGGTCCTGCAGCCATGTTATGGATTGTGGTTGGCTGTATCTTTGCAGGTGCAGTACATGACTACTTCTCCGGTATGTTGTCAGTGCGCAATGGCGGTCAATCCGTGCCAAACCTTGCGGGTAAGTATTTAGGTAAGAGCGCCAAACACTTCATGAACGTGTTTGCTATTGTGCTGTTACTGCTCGTCGGTGTGGTCTTTATCTCTGCGCCTGCTGGCTTACTTGGCAAGCTTACTGGTTGGGATGTCAGTATCTTCGTTGGTATAATCTTCGTCTATTACCTGATTGCAACTGTGGTACCTGTCGATAAAATTATCGGTCGTCTGTACCCCTTCTTTGGCGCTTTATTGTTCTTCATGTCGTTTGGTTTAGCTTTCGCAATTATGCTATCAAGCGAGCACACCTTACTGCCTAACGTACAAGCGGGCGATTTCTTCCAAAACTTAAATCCGAACGACATGCCACTTTGGCCTGCCCTATTCATCACTATTGCCTGTGGCGCGGTATCGGGTTTCCATGCTACTCAATCACCGTTAATGGCCCGCTGCGTTGAAAATGAGACTAATGGTCGCTTCGTCTTCTTTGGTGCCATGATTGGCGAAGGCATTATCGCATTGCTTTGGTGTGCCATCGCGTTGTCTTACTTTGGCGGAGTAGAAGGGTTAAGTGCGGGCATGTCAGGTAACCCTGCCAACGTCGTCTATGAGGCATCTACTGGTCTGTTAGGCGCTATTGGTGGCTTTATGGCTATCCTAGGAGTGATTATTCTGCCGATTACCTCAGGCGATACGGCTTTTCGTTCAGCGCGTTTGATTCTGGCTGAGTTTTTCAATATGCCACAAATCTCACTACCAAAGCGCTTAGTGTTAGCTCTCCCACTGTTTGTTATCGGCGGCATATTGACCCAAGTGGACTTTGGTGTGATTTGGCGCTACTTCGGTGTAGCAAACCAAGCCACTGCAGTATTAATGCTGTGGACGGCTTCGGCTTACCTGCTACGACATAACAAACTACATTGGATTGCGACAATTCCAGCGATGTTTATGACCACTGTGGTTATCACCTTCCTACTGAACTCGTCAACCTTAGGCGCAGGTTTACCTATGACGGTATCAACCATAGCGGGCATAGTCACAACCTTAGTGATTACAGCACTCTTGATTGTGAAAACCAAAGGTAAAGGCGAAATTGATTTACCGGTTGAAACTGAGCTTAAAGAGCCAGTCAAAGACTAGTCAAACAGTCCAAATGACCAACCTAAAACAGGCGCTTTATTGCGCCTGTTTTGATCATACTGCTCCACCAATAACAGCTATCACAGGTTTAAGCTAGCAAGGTATTCAAGCTTGACTCGATACCATTCCACACTGTATCAGGCATACAAAACTGCTATACTCCCGCCATAGCACACTGCAACATGCATAATATGAATCAATCGAATAACCCGCTCCACGGCATTAAACTGGAAACGATCATCACTTATTTAGTCGAGAAATACGGCTGGGAAGAATTAGGTGAAAGAATTAATATCCGCTGTTTTACCCACGATCCCAGCATCAAATCCAGTTTACGTTTTTTGAGAAAAACAGAGTGGGCGCGGGATAAAGTCGAATATCTTTATTTAAGAGCCAATAAATTACCCTTGCCGCCACCCAAAGCAGACTCTAGTCAAGCGACTAAGAAGCCTGCGGCAAAAATTGCGACGAAGAAAACCAATCAAACTCCCCCTGACAAGTCAGCTAAAAGCGATAAACCTAACACAGATGACAAAGTAAATAGCCATATTTGGGGTAACAGTTAATCTTCGCCCTCTGCAGCCATAAAACGTGAACAGCCCTAAATAAGGGCTGTATTGTTAGAATGAATCAATAACTCATCGATTTTTCACTAACCCACACCTTTAATTTAATTGTGACTAATAGCGTTTACTAAGAGGCTGTGAGCCATGAAGAAGCACTCTTTTTGGCCGAGCGACAAAAAGTGACTTCAGTTTTCAAATTGATGGCCGATAAAAGTGTAGCATCATCCAAATTTGCATGAATGGAGTGTTGAATGAACATTAATGGAATAAATAGTAACGCAACTGGCTCAGGTTTCACCACCGTATCGGGCGCATATATCGCAGCGACACCAGCCGCAACAAAAACACCAACAGCGAATAGTGAGTCCGCTGGCTCACAAGATACCCAAGACACAGTCTCCATTTCTAATGCGGGCCGCGAGGCTTTATCCAACGACTTTGGGGCCCCTTTGAGAGAAAAAGCATTAGCTAAAAAAAATGAAGCTGAAGTAACTCCAAAAGAAGAACCTAAGACATTAATTGATGAACAAATAGACAAAATAAAAGAAAAAATAAAAGAATTACAAGAAATATTATCCAAGCTCAAGGGAGATGACTCAGAAGCTGCAGATCAGCAACGTAAAATGCTGCAAGAACAAATAATGTTACTTAGTGGCCAAATCGCCACCTTGTTGGATAAAAAGATGCAAGATAGTAAAAAGTCAGATTAACTGAAACAGTATTCTACTAAACTAACCTGAGATCGGTTTAACAAGCCATAACTGTAATAGCATTAAACTCTGCGTTAGTGAGGTTCAGTTGTGGCTTATTGTCTTTCAATTGATAGGCGATGAGTCCGGCAATCATATTTAGCATAAAACCATGCACGCTGCGGTGTCTAGAGTGTTCTATTTGAGAGATATTTTTTAACTGGTCGTTGATGGTTTCTATGATGAAACGTCTCGACAGCATCGCTCTATCCCACAACAACATTGCCTTCG
>NZ_JAKKRK010000053.1:0-34956 GCF_025654545.1 Shewanella sp. SM20
AACACAGCCAGCTAAATTTTGTCTCACCAGGGCAACGTCATGCACTGCAAGATGGCGCTATTTTAGCGAAGCGCAAGAAAGTGCTTGAGGCGGCGAAGGAAAGAAAACCGATGCGTTGGTCTACAGAGATCAGAAATTGTGAAGCGGTTGGCGCTGTAACACTCAACCCAGATAAGGCACCAGAAGAAGGCGTAATAAATGCAGCTTAATATTTAAACAAAGAGTGACAACTATCTTGAAAAACACCGAAACCCTGAGGCGAATGATTTTGCCATTGCCGAAGAAGTGACAGTTAAAGGCGAAAACAAAAAGCGCCCTGATTTGGTGCTGTATGTGAATGGTATCGCATTGGGTGTAATTGAGCTTAAGCGTTCCAGCGTATCGGTATTTGAGGGTATTGCGCAAAACCTCGATAACCAGAAAAAAGACTTTATCCGTAATTTCTTTACCACTATGCAGTTAGTGATGGCCGGCAACGATACCCAGGGCCTGCGCTATGGCACCATCGAAACCTCAGCCAAACATTACCTAGAGTGGAAAGAAGACTGTGTTAACCCTTATGAATACATTCTGGATTTCCACATCAGCCGAATTTGCCAAAAGAAGCGATTTTTAGAACTTATCCACGATTTTATGGTGTTTGATGCGGGCCGTAAAAAGACCTGCCGGCACAATCAGTATTTTGGTATTAGCGAAGCCAAGAAATTTATTGCACGCCGCGAAGGCGGCATTATTTGGCACACCCAAGGCTCCGGCAAAAGCTTGACCATGGTGTGGCTGGCGAAGTGGATCCGTGAAAATGTGCGTGATTCGCGCGTGCTGGTGGTCACCGACCGTACCGAACTCGACGAACAAATTGAAAAGGTGTTCTCCGGCGTTGATGAGCAGATTTACCGCAGTAAAAGCGGTGCTGATTTGGTGGTTAAGCTCAACAAACCAAACCCGTGGCTGGTGTGTTCGCTGGTGCATAAATTTGGTCGTCATAGCGAGGACGATGACGAATCAACTGTTAACGCCGACGATTTTATCAGTGAGATGAAGAAAAGCCTGCCAACTGACTTCTCGCCTAAAGGTGACATATTTGTGTTTGTCGATGAGTGTCACCGCACACAGTCGGGTCTGCTTCATGAAGCCATGAAGAGCATTCTGCCGAATGCGCTATTTATCGGTTTTACCGGCACACCATTGATGAAGCAGGACAAGAAAAAGTCTGTTGAAGTCTTTGGCACTTATATTCACACCTACAAGTTTAACGAAGCAGTATCGGATGGGGTGGTGCTCGATTTACGCTACGAAGCGCGTGATATTGACCAGCGGGTGAAGTCGCAGAAAAAAGTTGATGAATGGTTTGAAGCCAAAACCAAAGATTTATCGCGTTTGGGTAAGCTGCAAATCAAGCAAAAATGGGGCTCGATGCAAAAGCTGCTCTCCAGTCGGGCACGGCTAGAACAGATTGTCGGCGATATCCTGATGGACTTTGATACCAAACCACGCTTAAAAGAAGGTGCAGGTAACGCCATGCTGGTGTGTGCCAGCGTCTATCAGGCGTGCAAAGTGTATGAAATGTTTGCCGACGCAGGGTTTCTGGGTAAATGTGCGATAGTGACCAGCTATCAGCCCAATGCCGCTGAAATTAAGGGCGAAGAAACTGGTGCCGGCGCGACAGAGAAACTTAGTAAGTACAAGATTTACCGCAAAATGCTGGCCGAGTTTTTTGAGCAATCGGAAGATGAAGCAGCCAAGCGAGTGGAAGAATTCGAGCAAACCGTGAAAAAGCGCTTTATCGAAGAGCCTGGCCAAATGCGGCTACTGATCGTAGTGGACAAACTGCTGACCGGCTTTGATGCGCCTTCTGCAACCTACTTGTATATCGATAAAAAGATGGCTGACCATAACTTGTTCCAGGCGATTTGCCGGGTCAACCGCTTGGATGGTGATGATAAAGATTATGGCTACATTATCGATTACAAAGACTTGTTTAAATGCCTGGAAAAAACAGTCAACGACTACACCAGTGAAGCCTTTGAAGGCTATGACAAAGAAGACGTCGCGGGACTGTTGAAAGACCGGCTGAAGATGGCCAAAGATGATTTGGACAATGCGCTTGAGGCCGTGAAAACCTTATGCGAACCTGTGAAAGCACCCCAGCATCAAATTGATTACCAGCATTATTTCTGCTGTCAGCCGGGGGCGCTTGAAGACGAGCTCAGTGAAAAAGAGGCGCTGCGTCTAACGCTTTACCAAAGCGTGTCGAAACTGATCCGCTGTTTCACCAATATTGCCAGTGAGATGCAGCAAGCCGGCTACAGCAAAGGCGAAGCCGAGGTGATCCGCCAAGAGGTGGAGCACTACAGCAAAGTGCGCGATGAAATCAAAATCGCCAGCGGTGACGTGGTGGACATGAAACAGTTTGAGCCGGCGATGCGCCAAATGCTTGATTTGTATATTGACGCCGACCCAAGCGAAACCTTGATGGATTTTGAAGAGCTGGGTCTGATTGAGCTGATTGTACAAAAAGGCACTGAGGCCTTGGATGGCTTGCCAAAGGATATGAAAAAGAATCCTGAGGCTATGGCGGAAGCCATCGAAAACAACGTGCGTAAAACCATAGTCGATGAGAACCCGGTTAACCCTAAGTATTACGAGCAGATGTCGGTACTACTGGATGAACTCATCCAGCAGCGGCGTCAGCAAGCGATCTCATACCAGGAATATTTGGAAAAAGTACGAGAACTGGCGAAGAAGGTAAAATACCCAGCCAGTAACAATTCAAAAGCGTACCCAGAAACTATGGATACCATGGCCAAACGGGCGCTGTTCGATAACTTTGGTAATGACGAAGTGCTGGTAACAAAAATCGACTCGGCCGTACGTTACACTAAAAAAGCAGATTGGTTGGGTGACCGATTCAAAGAGAAGGAAATCGCTCGGGCTGTACAACAAGAAACTGCTGACTACAAGGTGGATGTTAAGGCAGTAATGGACTTAGTTAAGGCTCAAAAAGAGTACCATTAATGGCAGACGTTACCATTGGCAATATCACACTAGATTTGCAGCGCAAACCGATTAAAAACCTGCATATCTCGGTGCTGCCACCGGAGGGTAAGGTGCGGGTATCGGCACCGCTACAACTCAGTGATACCGCCATTCGTATGGCAGTGGTGAAACGCCTTGCTTGGATCCGCGAGCAACAAGCCGACTTTGCCGCACAGCCTCGCCAATCCGAACGCGAAATGTGCAGTGGCGAAACTCACTATCTGTGGGGCCGCGGCTACAGACTCGATGTCAATGTGTCATCCAGCCCAAGTGTTAAACTCAAAGGCGGTCGCATTGCTATTACCAGTAAAACCGAGATTACGACCGAGAAGCGTCAGCTTATTCTGCAGGACTGGTATCGACAGATATTACGCAAACGCCTAGAGCCCTTGATGCAGCAATGGCAAGAACGAATTGGCGTAACACCATCGTTTGTCGGCATTAAACGGATGAAAACTAAGTGGGGTAGCTGTAATCCAAGCACTGGCAGGATTTGGCTTAATCTCGAACTCGTGAAAAAGCCTCCAGAATGCCTTGAGTTCATCATTGTGCATGAACTCATTCACTTACTTGAACGCCACCATAACGAACGCTTCAAAGCCCTGATGCAGCAACACTTGCCCAAATGGCCCGAGTATCGCCGAACACTTAACCGCACGCCCTTAGCATTTGATAAGTGGGGGTATTAGCTCGCAATATGTCCACTCACAATATTTTCATTGGCTTATGAGAAGCCCCCCTGAAGGTAAAGTTGTGTTTGGTATAAACTAAATATTCCGGTGGCGGACGGAAATCGATCTTTGTACCCTAGCAGTAATGATTTTGGACGTGTTTTGCCGCCAAGCCGAAAGCACTGCCTCATTTTTCTCATGACGGAACTCCCAGACCTCGACCTCCTTGCCGTCGGCAGTTTTCAGTCGTTCGCCGGTGTCGACGAGCCATTTAGTGTGTTCCGAAGTCCAAGGCATTCGTGAATCATCTCGCTTCGAAATTTCCGCTGATGCTGCGCCAGATAGCGACTTGACAAAATCCGTTGAAAATATAAACGGCCCAGGTCAGTTCTGCCCATACTCCATATTCAACAACTGTGTTAGCGAGTAGTTTCGCCAATCTACTGAAATTCCTTTCCGTTTGAGGCGATTCGCCGCACCGATCCTAGATTCCGCGTCAAGCATATCCGTTAAAGAGCTTGTTCTCCAATCCACCTTATAGCCGAGCCGGGCAAGGCGGTTCGCCGTGCCGATCCTGGATTCTGCGTCAAGCATGTCCGTCAGAGAGCTTGTTCGCCAATCCACCTTATAACCGAGCCGGGCGAGGCGGTTCGCCGTACCGATCCTAGATTCTGCATCGAGCATGTCCGTTAAAGAGTTGGTTCGCCAATCCACATCATAACCAAGCCTGCGAAGACGCTGTGAAGCATCGTACTTAGACTGTTCCTCGTAGGAGAGGTTTTTTGGTTTAGCTGTAGCAGTAGCCGGAGGGGTGCTGGAACGCGGCTGCAAACTTGTCTGGCTCTGCGGCTCAGACTGATAGGCTGGCTGTTTATAAGCGGCCTTTGCTCTCCGTAGTGTGCTCAGCAAATCTTCATCAATCCAACCATCCTGGGTGATACCTGCATCACGCTGAAAGGCCTTTACCGCGTCGGCTGTCCGGCGGCCATAGTCACCATCCACTGGACCGGGGGCATAGCCGAGATCGGTCAGAAGCTGTTGTGCCTCTCTGGTGTATTGGGCATTGGGCTTCTTGGGAGCGGTGCTGCTCGATACGCCTGGCGAAACCGATGGATAGGAGGGTTGATAGGAACGTCCCAGCTGTTTGGCCTCGCGAATGGCTTCCGAGACAATCTGGGTTCTGTAGGCTTCCACATCACGTTCAGCTCGAGACTGGGAACCCTCGCGATAACGGTAGCTCCCGCAGCGACTGTTGTAATCATTGACGATTTGGTTGAACTCATCGATGCCCGTATTGTTATCAATGATGTCGCGCATCGCTTCAATACGAATGCCTTCGCGGATACACCAGCGAATTTCCGGTACGGACAATACGTTATTGGAGCCGACCGAAGGCTTTGTATATTGCAGCCCGGCACTTTGGGTGTTGCTTTGCGTTTGAGTAACCGGAGCCGGTGTGCTCTTCGAGGAACCGTAGCTCTGTGACGACGATGGCTGAGTATATGAAGGCTTTTTGTTGCTCTGCTCTACATTATTAATCAGCCAGATCACAAAGATGACACTGATAATGCCAAGAATCCATTTGCCGCCAGAGCCGCCCTCGTTATTGCCAGTGTTTACTTTTTCGACAGGCGGAGGAGAGCTTGTAGATTTTTGCTCGGGTTCGGAAGTCGAAGTGTCACGCTGGGGCTGGGGTGATTGCTTAGGCGTTGATGGCTTAGCCTCCGTTTTTGGCTCCGGCTTTATGGGCTCATTGATGTCACTGACCTCGGACGCCAAGTCAGAGAGCCCTGAAAAGCCTTTTTTGTTCTTGTCGTTATAACCAGCCATGGACACCGACCCCTTCCGTTTCGCACATAAATCTCATGCCGAGCTCCCTCATATGAACGTCAGCCCCCAAGCGCCCAGACCGCCAATACCAATGCACAAGAGAATCACCGGGGCGCATCCGGAGTTTTTCTTTTTGGCGGGCAGTCCCGTTTCCGGATGCCCATGCGCCTGCGCCAGGTCGCCTATCATCTTTGGCTGGCCGCTTACTCCCAACTGCCGACCCAGGATTTCGAAAAACCTCCGCTTGACCGACTGTGGGCTTGTGTCGCCTTCATAATCACCAAGGTTCAATCGTGTCTCGCCGGTAAAGAGACCAATCATCAGCGGTCCCATTTTGCTGCCACCCTCTGCTTGAAGGAGCTCGCCAGCTTCGCAGCCGAGAATTTTGGCCAGTATTCCCATATCGGCTTGCTCGAGGGCAACAGTCATAATCGGTCGGTGCGATGGTCCATGAGGATTTCTGTCGATACGGTAAAAAAACTGACATGGCGTAGTGATAGATCATCCCTCGGTACTCGGCCTTCTTCCCCTGCATTTCCATGGCGAGGTCAAGAACGGTCTTCGGCTTCTTCTGAAAAGTCAGGAAGACATCCCCCCAGACCGAGGTCTCGCCAGAATCTATGCTCGACCATGGAGCCGGAAGAGTCGGCCATTTGGTCAGCTCCAGCAAGGCGAACACCGGCATTTGTGGTGCTGATGGCAGTGGACTGGTTTGACGAGGCTGAGACTGTGGGAGAGTCCCGGTATCCGATGTCAGATCACTGAGACCTGAGAATCCGCGTTTGTTGTCTTTATCCATACTGTTGCTCTCGTTCATTGCATGCTAATAAACATCCAGGCAATCAGGCCCAGAGATATTGCAATGTGCCACTTATCAAATGTCCGTAGCGGAGCCTTTCCGAGAAAACGGTATCCGTTACCAGTTGGTATTACCCGATATCTGCTTATCGGAAAAATGGGTATTGCAAAAAATACGAAATAATGGGTAGAAAGGTACGTTCCTGATGCAGGGTCATGGTCAGTTGAACCATACATCGTTGTGCCAATCCCGTTTATTGTATGGAGACTCGGAGCTGATGTGATGGGTATGAGGTCCCCATAAAGCCTATCGTTATCTCTAACAGTGCTGAGGTTCTTCTGGATTATTGATTTTACCTCTTGGCTACTGGCGTACTTGAATGCCTCTTCAAGGAATGCAATGCACGGCTTCCACTTTTCCGTTTTGTTGCCGTAAACAACTGCGCAATGCATCAGGGTCAGTGCAATCTCATCTTTGCCTTGCGAGAGAATTTCGGCACCGGGTTTTGATGCTGACAACTTCGCTATAAGCTGGGGCACAGTATTCATAACTTTCTGCGCCTCCCTATCAGCAGAGGTTGGTTGCTTTTCAGAGCTCTCCAGCGCTGCTTTACAAAGATCAGAAATCGGGTCGAGTAACCGGCTTAGCTTTCTTTGCTCCGCTATCTCGCCAAGTGCATCTGCGTCCTCAGCGGTGCGTTCGGCAACCTCACCAACCTCCGCGAATACTTCCTGCAGCATGTTCGTGAGTTGCTGCGAGAAATCGAGCTTGCCGTGCTCGTTGAACATATGGATCGCCAGGCCACGAACCAGACCGGCAACGCGGTGACTGGCATCGTGATCGAGCCCTCGACTTTTTGTGCTGACCTGTATCGGCTGAGCAACTGTGTCCCAGTTTTTAACAACTTGGATTAGCTGATTCACCATGGGGGCCAATGTGGAATCGGGCCGTTCTGCATCGACGGCTGCCCACAGTTTCTCGACAAGAGCTCTTATGTTCCCTTCTTCCTTGTCAAGAAATCCCTGTGCCTCCACCTCATACGAATCAATGAGATCGGCTATCAGAATGGGGCCGTGCACCTCCCCATCGTCAGTCGCGGATTCAACGGCAATTGTAACTGCTTTTACGAGCTCTTTTGGAGAAAGATTGTCGAGGGCAGACTTGATGATCTGGCGATAATGTCTCCTCCGTTCCTGAATTTCAGATTCAACGGCTGAAAGGTCCACAACTTCAGGGAAACCAGAGACTACCCGCTCCTCGTTGATTATTACGCTTAGCTCATCGGGGCCTAAATCTTCAAACGCCCAAGCGATATCTAGAATCCACTCTGCAACGTCATCAGCGTTGTTCTCAGGCAAACGAGAGAGTCCTGATGCAAGCAGGTTCGCCCGCGCAATTGAAGACAGATTATCGACGCCTAGTAGATCTGTTGGCGAAGACTCGATAAGTGACAAGAGCTCTCCTGCACGTTTAGGTCCAATACCCGGTAGCCAAGCAATTTCAGCCGATAGCCTTTTTCGAGGATTAGTTAAATCCGAACGAGCCTCCATACATTGATTTGAATCTAGCAATAAACTACGTTCGTCTGCCAATTCCATGATTCGTCGACGATTGTCTCGAGGACTGGCATTTAAAATATGAAAAGGGTTTTGTAAAAGGTCCATGCTCCCCTCCAGTTATTTGTCATCCCAGACGAACCCAATTCGCCTGCTACTTTTTTCTTGATTTTTAGGTAAGCTATTCAGTGCAGTTAAGATGCTCTCTTGATCTAGTTCTGATTTTCCAGTCTTGGCAGCAATCCTAGCTGCCTCACGTATGACAAAGGCGGAATCTGAAAGCGCTTTACCCGTGAGCTCATCAAGGATCTCGTCCACTTTAAGATCAGCGGCTTTCGGCAGTTTGCTCAAGAGCGAATCTATTAACGACGCAACTTCTTCTCTCGACGGCATACCCACTTCGATGATGTGGTCAAATCGTCCCCGACGGAGAATAGCTGGATCGATCATCTCGATCAGGTTTGTCATTGCTATGATCAGAACATTTTTTTTAATAGCCTCAGGAATTCTCCGAAGAAATTCAGCTACCTCTTCAACGTGATGCAATCCAGATGAGCTTCCTGATCGCCTATCCGACAGAAATGACTCCATTTCGTCGATTACTATAATGGAGGGGGCAGCATCAATTGCTTTATCAAATACTTCGGAAATCTTCTTGCTGGTTTCATGAATGTAAGGACTGCCAACACTGTTAGAGTCAATTGAGTAACTAGGCCAATCTATAAATTCAACGAGTCGTTCTACAGCAAATGTCTTTCCACAGCCGGGTGGCCCATGCAGAATAACGGCGGATGGAAACTCGATACCCAATTGTCTGTATTTTTCAGCATTAAAAATAATATCGATGATATGTTCGTTGAAGAACTCCTCAAGCTGTGGTCGCCCTGGAAGTTTGAAAAATTTGACCTCTGCCCGTACCTCGGGCGCTTTCGGCTGTTCAGATTCGACTGCCTCCTTGGCAAAAGCGAGCTTCGCGTCGCTCTTGGTTTGAGAGGCGGGCTTGCGCTTGGCCAGTAGGCCCGCATCAGCAGGTACGCTAAATCCTGCCGCCTTTACAATCTCCGCAAGATCACCAGCGGGCATCCAGCCGGTCAGGTTGGTCAAGCGCCGGAAGGATTCTGTGGCGATGACGACCCCGCCGGTGATCCAGGTTCCCAAGACAACTTCATCATCGACGTCAGGTGTCAGCGTCCAGACCGGGAGCAGTTTGGAGTACTGTTCCACATAAACGGCATCATGGAAGGAGGCATCATCCGACAATTTCCGAGACTCTTTAAGGGCGAAGGCAAAGGCCAGTGCATCGACCTTGTTTTCCGGGGATTTCCCATTTTCGACCGCCGCCAGAGTGTATTTTTTATGGCTGCTCAGGCTCTGGAATGATTCATTCCCTAACGCGACGTCCCCGAACAGGGATCTGTCGAGAAAACCGAACTCATCCCACTTCCGTGCCAGTTCCGGACGTGTGAGCAGGATATTGTTCGAGCCGTTGGTATCGAAAATCTGCCACTCGTCTCCTGCATAGAGGAGCGACCGGATTTTCGAACCGTCCGATAACTCAAACCCTTTAGGCAACCATAAATCCTTCGCCATAAATCATCCCCTGATAATGTTGGCCACATCGAACATCTCATTGTCAGGGCTTCCACCTATCTGGATCATCGAAAGTTCGGCTACAACGGCGCGGAGTTTTTCAATGTCATCGGATCGCATAAGCAGCATTCCTTGCTGGGTAAGTTCATCGAAACGATGCTTGTCTGCAAATAAATGTGGGGAGCTAACCAAATGTTTGAAACGCTCAACCACGAACCAATCCTGTCGCCATAGGATTTCGAAATTTTTATTTCTAAGTTCATCAAGGTGGTGTTCAAAATCGTTGTCGTTTCGATCGATTGAGCGCTGAGCAGTTTTCACTAAGTTATCGAAAGCCGAAGTTTCGGATGGTCGAGCATGTTCACGGATTAATTGTTCGAAAAAAGACACCACTGAGTTGAGGTCTATTTGTCGAATTTCTTTAAGGTGCTCTCTTCTTACTTGGGCTAGCAGTTTTCGTGCTTCGAACACTTTCTCCATGGCCTCTTGAGACTCTTCACTTTCTGCTTCTTCTGGATCGAGTTCTGTTGCAGATTCAAGCTTCTGTCTTGCTTGTTCAAGTTTGGGGTTATCCACTACCTTATTGATTTCATCAATACGATTTAGTGTTCTTTCCCCTTCTTCAACAACCATGACGGCAGCAGTTGTGTAGTCAATCTGTCCTTCCTGTCGAGAATAGAAGTTTCTGCCGGAATGAAAAGTACCGCCTATGCAGGGCACTGAAACTTCAATAACTATGTTTCCAGAGTCCAAAATCTCAAATTCACATTCAAGATCGGCTCCAGCGGGGATTACTCCATCATCAAAATCAGAGCCTGAAATTTTTAACACACCGATAGGGCGGTTGTCGGTGATGGGATCTTCAATCTCACCTTCCCAAAGTTTCAGGTTAAGTGATCCAGATGCACCTGACTTTAAAGATTCAGCTGCTTTGAATATCTTTTTCCCCTTCCTAGGGAGTGAATCACCAAAACGAATCAGATAGTCGAGCACAGGGCGACCACCGAGTTTCTCCAAGACTTCAATACCAACAGAATGAGAGGCAGGAATTGCATCCACGGTTGCTGCAGTTCTAGTAATGACAATTTTGTCCTGTTCCAATGTAAGTGGGCCACCAACAGCATCAAATACAAATACCTTGAAGGTATTTTCGCCGGACTTTGACAGAGTCACGTCAAGAGTAGTTCCATGCTTAAGTGGCATACGACCCGATGTCCAACCAGTATCTTCACTATCAATTTGAAATTCTGAACCTGAGGCTGCTTGCCCGGCAAGCTGCACTGCTATCTTCGCTTTAACATCCGGAGTACGAGCAATGTAATTGAAAGATAGATCAATTCCTCCACCGGAGGAGATTTGACCTCGGGTGTTTTTGCGTGATCGGTTCTGGGAACCCCAGTCTATAGATTCAGCGAAGAGACTTGCTCCCTCAGCCACAGCTGTCATCGGATTCACATCAGTGTTTCCCGGTATTCCAAGCTCATAAGAAACCTTATCTCTCAAAGGTTTATAATTGGTTGGACCACCCACGAAAACAATTCTCTCAAGGTCATGAGGAGATAGTCCAGCTTTATTTAAGGCCTCGCGAGCTGAGCTAATCGATTCGGCTACACGCTCTGCAATCAAATTATCGTAAGTTTCACGTTTCAGTTGGATGTCGAGATAGATTTCATCTCCGTTAAGATCTCTAACTCGTGTTTCAGTTTCTGAAAGACTAATAACAACTTCCTCGCGTGCTGAAAGTTCAATTTTTGCTCGCTCGGTAGCCCAGGTAGCCAGTCTGATGAGTGATTTAAAGCTTGGGTTTACAGAAAAGTCATCTGGGAGATCAAACTTTTCAAGTAACCAAGGACGAACCACATTATCGACTAATACTCTATCGAAGTCCCGACCACCGCACATGGCTATACCACCATGGGCAAGAAGATTTACCCTTCCACCAATACTTTCTGCAATAGCAATATCGAGCGTGCCGCCACCCAAATCATAAATTAGAAACATACCATCTGTATTGCGGGCACGCATGACGCTCATAACTGCAGCGACTGGCTCCTGCATAAGTGCAACATTACCAAGGCCGGCCATACTAGCAGCCTGCATTGTTGCGTCTTTCTGCATCTGGTTAAATGCTGCTGGAACAGTTATTACAGTCCCCGTATCCGGGTCATTTCTAATTTCTTCTGGCAAGTACCCGAACAATACTTTTAGTACTTCAGCGGAGCATTCCTCTGGCGTCTTGGTTAGATTTACTGCCGATAGCTGAATTGGTGTACTTGTACCCATTACACGCTTGAATAACATCGCCGAGTTGTCTGGACTATGCGGCGCAGAGTCGTAAGCTCGCTTTCCAACATATTTATTGCCACGACGGTCAATGTAAATAGCAGATGGTGTCACATCATTTTGTTCAGGACTTTTCCAAATGCGAGTTTCGGAGCCGTCATAGGAACAAATTGCGCTGTTAGTTGTCCCCAAATCAATGCCAACATAATTTTTCATAGATCCATCTTCCTCAAAGTGACTGTTCCTGTCTTAACCAAACCCTCTTTACCCATAATGATTGGTTCAAGCATCAGATCAACCATCAAGGTATCCTTCGAATCAAATTCTTCGATATTCAGTGGGGTCGCTGCCATACCAGGATCGAAAGGGTGACCCTCTACATTGACTATTCTCAATTCCGCCAACTCCAAAGCTTCATCAACTTTTTTAATGAACCACCGAAACTGGCTTTTGTATCGGTTTTGTTCACCAGCATCGATTTTCAATAACATGCGCTCAAATACTCTGGCAAAGCGCCAAGATTCTAAAGCCATGGTGATCACAGCCTCTCGCATTGCCTCAGGTGGTATTGCGTTTTGCTCAGAGTTAGCCATTTTATTCTCCTAATTTGTTCATATTAACTTCCATTTTCTAGGCATAATGCTCAGGAGATGTTGAAATATTCTTCAGCAGTACATAAGTATCATCATGCTGGCGCTGTGAAATTACTGATTTCCCGCCTTTTATAGCGATGTTGGTAACTACTAATCATATAGATTTAAGCCGCCTTGTGTACGATCCCAGCATCGATCTTCAAAGGGCATTGCTACAATCCAAAATTACCGCTGTTGCCTCAGCAAATGAATCGCAGGCAAACTTATGGGCATTAATATCCCCAACAAGGTTATTCAATCATACTGCGTATGCGATTTTGATGAGTAAAAAGTAACATATATGGTTAAGCTGACGATGAGCTTAACCAATGGTTCTTGGCATTCACCTCGCTTGTCACAGCCTTCAACTAGGTTTTCATTGAGTAGATATATCATTAAAAAACACGGTGTTCTATAAAATTATACCTACATGTGAACCAACTCAAAATGATAAGACGGGTATACTACAATGCTACGTTTGAACGCTAGATTGCCAAGCCACCTCAAACGGGTCGCACGTATTTGACTTGCAATGGCATAGTCGATTATTTTATTAGTCAACTGTTCAAAGTATGTTTGCACTGATCATCTTTAATGCCGTATCCAGAGCACCCCCAAAATTTACCAAAACGGCCTTCACGTTGCTTCATCGGACGCCCACACTGCTCACAAATTCTAAAACTGTTCAGACAAGCAGTATTATTGCACACACTTGCGCTACGACCATCAACGGAGGGGGCGCCACACTTTATGCAAACCCTTGCTTTACCTACCTTACAGCCTAATCCGGTACTGCAGCCATAGAAGTCACTATATTGCCCCTTTAATAAACGTAGGTAACCATCTACACAGTTGGGACATTTGAAGATCTTGCGGTATTGCTCCTGAAACGCTTTGGAGAAAATATTGATGTCATATTTTGGGGCCAGCAGTTCTGTGATAAATTCTGAAGGCGCTGTCGGATCGGCAATTATGTAGGATTTCTTCTTTGCCCGTGTTATGCCTACGTAAAATAGGCGGCGTTCTTCTGAATGTTTAAACGAATCCAACATGGGGAGAAGCGCCTCGACAATCGCTTCATCTCGGTTTTCATTCGGAAAGCCACTTCTCCCCTGAAAAAAACCAATCAAAATGCAATAGTCCGCCTCTAACCCTTTTGATTTGTGAAAACTCCAAAAGTGAACCCCATCCAGCAATTTACTGGCTTTAAGTACGGCTCTTGCATCATTGAGCAAATAGTTATAGCGCGCAATAACCGCAATACTACCTACTGAGTCGTTTTCGCGGATCTTCAGTACAACCTCTTCAACACGCTCATAAACACCGTCTTTCTTACCCACTTTATCATCCAGCAAATACACCTGCGAACTATCGACTTGAGTATGTGTTTCGATATATTTTTTGTACTGCTCAGGATTTTCCATGATGAATTGACCTGCTGTATTCGCAATACTGTTGTTATAGCGAAATGTTTTCTGGAGCTTGGTTTCGGTATAGCTACCGACTTTCTTACCAAATCGTGTTGTCAGTTCTAGTTTGCCACCAGAGAAGCGATATATAGACTGCCAGTCATCACCCACTACTGTTAAGGTCGGGCAAGGCCCCTTATCAATGAGCGCCTCAATGAACTCCATACGAGCGGCTGAAATATCCTGAAACTCATCTACAAGGATGTAGGTCCACTCTGGAGTGTATTTTGCTTCGTTCACCACGTCGGTGGCTCGGATAATCATGTCATCAAAATCAATCGCATTTTGGCTCTTAAGTTCTTCGGTATATCCCCGATGAAGAGATCCCAGAATATCGGCAATTTTTTTTGGTTGAGCGATACCTGATTGCTTTAAACGATCGTGAATCGCCTCATCAGAGAGACGTTCAACCCGGATAGCTTGCAATGCCTTTACTAACAGATCACTCCAAGTTGCGACCAGCCCTTCATCTTCCAGTTTCTTGAAGATCTCTTTGAGGTCTATCGGTGTTAGTGTAATACCTTCATCCGCAAGTTTTCGCCCCAAGCCGGACTCTAGGGTTCCTTCTAACCATTCATAGTGGAAGGTCTCAATTAGACGGGTCTCACATTCAGCATGGAGGAGCCGCTTCTTTTTCATGGACTCGTTGTAAGCAAGGTAGTCTATGTCAGGTCGGGTTTTACCTTCCCGGTCTATGCCAAAGTGTTCAATGTATACATGGGTATCGCAAACATGAAAGTCAGGTCGATAGTCGAACCCTATTTCAATCCGCCGCTTACTCACATATGGTGGTTCATACCGATAGTTGATGCCGTTCATCACCAAAAAGTTGGCGATCTGTAGTTCTTGGTAACCTTTAACCTTCTCTCCATTAAGGGTGCGGAATTCATTGTCCCGAACATAACGCTCATAATTATCGTTAGATTTGAAATCAAAGGGATTTACAGGTTCTGGGAACAAGCTGATAAAACTCAGCATACGAGTGTTGTCAGACAACAAATACCGTGTCAGCCAATCAGTCACCCACTGTTTTAACTTGATATTATCTTCGGTGAACACACTCATGTAGGTAGGGACGCCACATTCACGAAGCAATTTACGACCGAGAGCGTGAAAGGTTGAAATATGCGGCGAGGACTGCAGTTCAATACCGCCCTTTTTTGCTTTTTCTTCGAGCCGTTGTTTAAGCTCCTCGGCAGCGGTTTTGTTATACGCTAGAACTAAGATTTCAGACGGCTTAGCTAACCCACGATCGATAAGGTCGAGTGCCTTGGCAACCATTACCGAGGTTTTTCCTGTACCCGCAGCTGCCAGCACCATGTTTTTATCATTGGAACGCAACACGCCAAGGCGTTGCTCATGAGTCAAAGGATTGGATTCAACACGGTCAAAAAAGCTGCTTCGCTTCTTGAGTTGATGAGATTCATGGTATTCGCGAATAGCCTCTGGCTGAACAGGATGAAAACGTACGATCTCTTTCACCTGCGTAATGAAATCTGGCGCCAAATGAGCATCCCAAAGTGCCTGCTGTTGACTATAGTTTCCCGCCAGTTGAGCACATAATGCTGTTATTTGGTCAAGCCAAGAATCACGCGGATAACGATTAACAACAAAAGAGTTAAAATCTTGGAAAACTTGAGAAAGATAGCCACAGATAAAGTCAGCAATCTTCCCATTGAGTAACGCTACAAAAACTTCTGCGTGATGCTTAGAAAGAAAGCGATATTGTTCAATCTTAGAGCCGACGGAAATCGTTAACACGCCACCAAGTAGCCCTGGCACGTAGACTGCGAACTGTTTGCAATCTTTAAACGAGCATGAAGACACTTGTTCGTTCTGAGCAATAATAACTAGGGAATCATCGATTAAAGCAAGGGCTTTACGGCGCAAAAAATATTTTCCAATCAGGTTAAATTGCAGGCAGTTATTTGCGCTAGACATGAGTACGAACTCTTGAAAGAGCGATCAGAAAAAACATATTGGTAGAATTACTTTGTGTGTTAGTAACTACAAACTGTATAAACTTTTTAAGTAAAGTGCACTTTAATCTATATTAACATGCAGAAATTGCGTGCTTACGCTCATATTTGAGCTGTTTTCGAAGCACAACCAGCGAGATAGTGTCGATAGGATCGTCTATTTTAGGATTTATTAAAGGCATTTCTGTCACCGCATAATTCCACTACGCTATCCTTTCCAGTATTCACTCTTACACTTTACTTTCTACCCATGCAGCAGCTTGACTATCAAGTGCCTTGGATGGAGAAGTTGCATTGTGCATATGCTGTCACGCAGTTGGTTGGTGGTATCCCTTGGGGTATCTTCAAAGCCTTTGCAGGTTTTCTTGGCAGGTGATTTGGTCATGTAAATATGTTCTCTTCGTCTTTTGAAACATAACTGGAGTTAAACGCTTTGAGGACGAAGGACTAAGGGGTGGATGTCTCAGTCCTTTGTGTTGATCATCAGGGCGACAAGACAGGCGCATGCCGGTGAGGGCGATGCGCTTGCCTATATGTCAAGTTATTGCCCTGCTTGAATAGTCTAGTCATTCAAGTACTTAATGCATCGTGACAGAAAGTGTCGTAACTAAGTAAGCTCTGAATTTTGTCCTTACCCTAGCTTGTTTTCGGTGGTCCCTTGGTTTAGTGAGGTTGTTTGTAGTTATTGCTCATAGGCTTACTTAAAGAGGGATTCAGCCAAGAAAAAGCATTTCAATCTAGTCATGGAGGACACTCTTAGCCTTTGAAGGCAGGAGATTGTAAAGGATATTCTGAAGTTTATTAATGTGCAGTAAAACGGGTGTTGGTATGAGCTTAAGCGGTTGCACTTTGGGCATCACGCTCCTCTATTCTTGTTAAAATCCATTCTTGCACTTCACTTTCTACCCATGCAGCAGCTCGGCTACCAAGTGACACTGGTTTGGGAAATGTTCCTTCTGCGATGTACTTGTAGATAGTGGAGCGCGCTAGGCCGGTATAATCCATAACTTTAGTAAGGCGAATTAGTTTCATGATGAGTTTCTCGGTTATTGTCTCATTACATATGTCCTTCGAGTAATTTTTAACTTTTTCCTTATTTCCAAATCTTTTCAGATATATATCACTCCTGTGCATAAGCCCATTAACGCTTTCAAGGAGCCTGATATGTCAACAAAAGCGATGTCCTCCCAATCCGTAAAGCCCCCATTGCTAAACCAACCGATCAACGATTGGCCGCAAACTGCCGATGAAGTTCTTGCCTCTGCCGCCAATATCATTGCCGAACGCTATGTAAAGAAAGACGCCTATACCAATCCACAGGCCACTAAGGATTTTTTAACTTACAAACTGGGCGGTTATGAGCGGGAAGTATTTGCGGTGATGCTGCTCGATAATCAACATCAATTACTGGAGTTTAAAGAGTTGTTCTTTGGCACTTTAGATGCTGCCAGTGTTTATCCACGGGAAGTGGTTAAGGCGGTGTTAGCCGTCAATGCCGCGGCGGTGATTTTTGCCCATAACCATCCCTCCGGTGAGTCAGAACCTTCAATGGCAGATAAGCACATAACCAAACGGTTAACCGATGCGCTGGCGCTTATCGATGTGCGCGTGCTTGACCATATCGTGGTTGGCCGCACGCCAGTGTCCTTTGCTGAGCGCGGCTTACTCTAGTCAGCGTTAATGCCAACCATTTTTCAAGGAGTCCATCATGATTGAATTTACTGATAGCTTTTCACAGGCCTGTGTTGCTGAGGCATGCGCCGCGTTTCCGGAACTGCGTAACCGCTTAGCAGTTGAGCTAATTTTGCCGATGTTTGTACGGCCACTTAATGCCATGGGCCAAGTGATTGGCAAGCCGATTGTGGCACCTAATCCACTGCTACATAAAACCGTATTGAGTGTGTTTCACCGAGATGTGGTTGAGCACTTGCCCAAGGAGATTGCATTCTGCCGCTATGTTTGTCCCTGTGACAGTTATGGTGTGCCAACAGGTGAATGGCAGCGGGTGATCAATGGCGTGTACTTTAACCATGGCAGCAATGAACAGCCTAATTGGAGTGTGCATACTTAAAGACCTTTACCTGCTGGATATACAGCGGTATTCACCACTTGTACTCGCCTAGGTATTTATCACCGCTCTAGCTAGTCCGCTAATAAGCAACCAATTCCCTAAAGTTCTATTCAACCATTGAGGTCACTATGACAACCCTAAAACTTTTCGATATTGAGCACGCCTGGGGCTTGCCCCGTAAAGTGACTCCTCGCTTTGGTGCGAGGCTGATTTTACGCGGCCTGCATTTGGATTATCTCCATGACCGTTCAAGCTTTGTTGGTGAATTTCCACCAGCCATTAAACAACAATTTGTCGAGGCCTTTCCCGCCATGGTTAAACAGCTTGAGCGGCTGGTGGCCAGCGGCGAGATTGATGCCACAGAGCAGCACTGCGTGAGCATTGAACACGCAGGCTTTACCTGTGAGGCTGATACCTTAGGTAGCCACGGCTATTTGTATATTGCGATTTATCAAACCGAAGCTAAACCAAAGCTAAGCCACTAACCACCAGCACCCTAGCCCTCACTCGATAATCTATTCGAGTTCGTAAACCTGTCCCCCCTAACTGTAAACACCATTTCCTAAACCCTAGCTTTAGAGCTCTATCAAGCAGCCCTTAGCGACTCACCTTAAACCGCTCGACCAAGAACTGTTTTATTAACCCAACCGCATAGACAACAAGAGCCAAGGCGTTACTGCGCCTTGGCTCTTTCGTATGCATGTAAATCAAACAAGGAATATCCCATGACATTAACCATCAAGCGTAACCAACTGCCAGCGATGCCCGATCGTTTTTACCAAGTGATTGAAAAGGAACTAGCAAACGTCACACCAAAAGACGCCAACGCCATCACCCTTAATTTTCGCGATCCCGACTACAGCGCCGAAGCCGGCGGCTTTCATCCCGTCGAAGTGCGGCTTGAGAAACAGCAAGATCACTGGCGTTTCGTTTACGTCACCGACTTTGCTTTTCGTGGCCATCCCTTCCCTGAACTGGTTAAAGACATCGATATCTGCTTTAACAGCAAGCAGGTCTATAGCCTGTTTAGTGGCTGGATTACTGAGCGGGAATCACAGGGGCTGATTAAGTTGTTTAGCGATAACTTTGTCAGTTACTACCAGATGGAAGCCTATCAAGTGCAGGTGAGCTTGGATTAACTCGCATCGTAATTTCAATGTTGTTGAACGCCTGCAAGTTCCCGTAACCATAAAACGGGAACACTCAAACCCTTGCCCCATGCGGCTCTCAACAACGCAAGTGCCCAAAAACACGCTATAGCAAAAAAGAGGAACATGACCATGCCTGAGGTTCAAGCCGTTAAAGATCAAGACACCGTTAAGCTTATCAGCTATCTACTGGAAAGACAGTTTAGCCAGCAACTGGCCGATGTATGGAATATCGGCCTTAATCTCGCCCTTAGGATCTCTGACTTACTCTCGATTAAGTTCAGTGATATCCACGGCGATAGACTCATCATTAAGGAGTCCAAAACCGGCAAAATCGCCAATATCAAACTCAACCAAAAGACGCTGGAACGGATACAACGAATTGCACGCGAGCATCCTAACCATATCTACCTGTTTCAGTCCTATCGTAATCAAAGGGCTAAAAACATCAAACCCGCGCCTTTGTCACGCCGCTATATCTGCCGAGCACTGGCGATGATTGGTGAAGAACTCAAAATCGCCTTAGGCACCCACTCGATGCGCAAAACCCGTGGCTATCTGCTGTATCAACAAACCAAAGACATTGGCCGAGTAATGAAGATGCTCAGGCATAGCGCCGAAGAAACCACCCTGCGGTATATCGGTATTGAGCAAGACGATATCGATAAGGACTTTGTCGAGCTAGAAATCTAACCCGCGCTTACACCTTACAAAATAGCGCCTCCTCTTAAATCCTCACACAGCCAACTGAGTATCAATGCGAACACCTGCAACTAACCTCAGTCTGCATGCTGAAATAGCACGTCGCAATGATAGAACCTTGGCTAAGGAAACATTCATGCAAGTATTACAACCTGGCGATCACCTTGTTACCAACATCGATCCTCTCGGCTTAACCGAACACCATGGCCTTTATGTGGGCTATGGAAATGTTATTCACTTATCTAAACAGGGCATGATTGAAGAAATCGACCTGCAGCGATTTGCTGGTGGCCATAGCATCAGAGTGAAAAAGTCCACGCTGTTTCCCCATCTGGCCATTGAGCTAGCGCGCAGTCAGCTGGGTCACACCCCATATAGCGTTGCTACGAACAATTGTGAGCAGTTCGTCAACGAATGCTTAGAAGGAATCAGCACCTCCAATCAAGTCAGTAATCTCACTCACGTTGCCCTGCAAGGCTCTGCCAGAGCAGGCTTACTGGGGAGCTCAGCTTCAAAGCTGGCAACGGGGACTGTCGCAAACGTCGTATTAGCCTCGACCGCCATCAAAATGACTGGTGAATACCTAGGGCTACCCGATAATGTCAACACACTCCTAGGGACACCAGGGGATCTTGTTGCTAAGCCAGCCGAATGCCTACTAAAAGGCACTACACAAACTCTAGGTGAAAGTTATGCTTGCTTAAGCCAAGGAGAGATAGCCGATGCAGGGATCAAACTCGTCACGGGCAGTTTAGAAACCGGCTTAAACACCGTGTTGACGACAGCAGAAGTGGGCATCAATGGCGTAAAAGCCGGTGCTGAGCTGATATCCGATGCATGGCATTGGCTAAGATCATAATGCTTATCACGCAGTATTGAGTGCTAAGTCACCCATCACCCAACCCTATAAACGAAGCGGCAAACTCGCCGCTATCGTTTTCACGCCTCTTGCCTTTTATGGTAAAGATTAGCGTGAGACGGCGTAACATATTTGTCCCGTTAAGTGATACAACTATCTTCTATCATCCTTGAGCTTATGGCGTTGCTCGAGCAGGCGAGTAAACGTGTAATCATTATTTTTTTATACCACGTTATGCTAAGGCATTACCTAGTAGTACTAAGCATGACCTATGGAGTAACAGATGAGCACAATCAAACCCGTGTCGGTAAAATTAGATGCCGATATTAAAGCCAGAGTCGAGCATTTAGCCGAAACCCGTAAACGTTCATCACACTGGATGATGCGTGAAGCGATCCGTGAATACGTTGAGAGAGAAGAGAAACGCGAGGCGTTGCAGCAAGAAGCGTTACGCGCATGGGAAGAACACCAGACATCAGGCTTGCATGTCACCGGTGACGAAGTGGTGAGTTGGCTGGAGTCTTGGGGAAGTGAAAATGAAAAGGCAGCCCCTACATGCCACAAATAATCTTCACCGCCACAGCATTACGTGATTTAGAGCGCTGACGTGAGTTTCTTCGCAGCAAAAATCCACATGCCGCACAACGGGCTGCCAGCGCCATAATCAATACCATTAGAAAACTGGAATGCTATCCAGACATTGGTCGGCCTATCGATGACAATGACTTTAGCTTTAGGGAGCTGCTGATTGACTTTGGTGACACAGGTTATTTGGCAATGTACCAGTATGATGGCGGCGAGCGATTGACAGTGTTGTGTATCCGCCACCAAAAAGAAGCCGGTTATTGATGTGGCTGAATCAGCGACGGATTGCCCCAATGGACTATGTCATCAAGTTTGCCATTGTGAATATCGCTACTGTTCTACTATGAGCACAGAAGCAAGGGACCTTAATCCCTTGCCGATCACTCATTTATTTTATCGCGCAACCTATCTATAACTAATCACTCGATAACCTTACCTAATCTCAATGGCTTCAGTTGAATATTTTTTAACTCGACGCTACCGCTTCCCTTATGCTGGAAACCGATAAAGCCTTGCTTTAATTGACTATCTATTAGTATCGCAGTCACTTTGCCGTTTAACTCTACTTCAATGGTGTCACCACTTAAGGTCAACTTATAGTGGTTCCATTGATTAATGGTATCTTGCGCATTGGTAACCGCTTGACGATCGACAATCCCACCGGTTCGGAACTGAGTTTTCTTGCTTTTATCCCAAATATTGGCTTCATAACAAGTATTGGCTTTAATTTTACTGATGTCAGCGCAGCGCATATACACGCCAGCGTTAATTTCATCGCTGGGTTTAAAATCCATTTCCAACACAAAATCATCGTAATCGGCTTGGGTCACAAGGTAACTTTCCCCTTGACCCTCACTGATAATAACGCCGTCTTTCTGCGACCATGAGGAGCCAGGGGTCACTTCAACGAATTTAAGATCGGTTAGTCCCGATACAGCAGACATGGTGAAGGTTTGCTCCGCCGCGTACACATTCGCCATTATACTTAAGCTCAGGCTCACACCTGCAACTAACATAGTTAACGAGGTTTTCATTTAGACTCCTATTTATTTAGACCGCTAGAGGAAGCCCAAGGGACTTCCTCTCCCATAGTTGCGTAAGGATCAATAGTGACAACTATTACATTCACGACCTGCGGTTTTATCATCGTGGCAAGCCCAACAGTACTTACCGTTGTTGTGGTCTTTCATGGTGAAGCTATAACGCTGTGTCTCGAAAAGAGCTTTTTCGCTATCGGTGCTATGGCATGCCTGACAAGTGTAAAAACCATTTCGAGCATGGGTTTCATAGGAGAAAACCACCGCGCCCTTACCACCACCGCCATATTGCCTGTCCTGCTCAGACGGTGTTGCATTCACGTTTGGCAACACCCACATTGAGGCAACCACAGCGACTAAACCAAATCGATATGCTGTGGTGATATTCATTAAACCTCCTGAATGAGGATCGATGGGTCAACGTTATTCACATTGGCAGTGCCAGTCAGCACCATGCTTGACTCAAGCTCATCTTGGAAACGTTTGAACAGCATCTCAACCCCTTTAACACCACCGCCGAGGCTAGCGCGTAACATTGGACGACCGACTAATACAGCTTGGGCACCACAGGCTAGCGCTTTGAGTACATCTCCACCATCACGTACACCACTATCCACTAGGATTGGCATCTTGTAACCGCGGTCACGTACCGCTTTTACAATCGCAGGTAACACATGCATAGATGCTGGAGTTGAGCTCAGTACGCGGCCACCGTGGTTCGAAACCACAATAGCACCACAACCGGCTTCGGCGCACATTAGGGCTTCTTCAACCGTCATTACACCCTTAGCCATAAAGGGGATCTTGGCGTATTTAACGATTTCTTTAAGCTTTTTCAGATCTTTGGGCTCAACGGTTTTACCCGGTAATGCGCGAGCTGCGCGGCCAGCAGAATCGATGTCGATGGCAAAAAAAGGGGCTCCCGCATCTTGAACGATATCGATACGCTCGAAAATTTCCTGTTGCGTACGGGGTTTGATTTGTGCAACCGCACGGCCTTTAAATTCTTTAACCACTTCTAAACGACGCTTGAATGTATCTAGTGGATCACCAATACCGTCCGCTGCCCAACCTAAACAACCAGCGTTGGCCGCACCTTCAATAATGCCTCGAGCATATTTTTCTTCTGTCATAACTTCGCCATCAAAGGCTAATTTGTTGGCTGCCCCCATATTGTAGGTTAAACCACCTGTAATACCGGTCAGGATTGGCATGGTTAATTTCACGCCTAGTAACTCAGTTTCCATTTTGGGTTTAGTCACATTGTGTAAGCTACGCATATTGAGGCTCATACCTTCGAAAGCTTCGATATTGCGCACAAAGCTTTGACGCATACCGCCCATACCAGGAACCGACTCACCACAGGGACCTTTCCCATTACAGCGTCCAGCTCCTGCTAAGTCACATGCTGCGCAAGTATCCATAATCTTACGGGCGTTACTGAGCACATCTTTTAAGTTTTTAGGTTCTTTAACATAACCCATGATGGCTTTTGGTCCCTCGGACGCATCTGCAGTTGCCGCTGCAGTGACAACAGATGCCCCCGCCGCATTGGTCGAAGATGAAACCGACATGGCAAGCGTGCTCGCAGCTGCAGCGAGCACTGCGCCCTTGGTTAGAAATTCACGACGATTTTGGTCTAATTTATTATCCATCTAAGTATCCCCTACGTTCTTAATTTGTTGCTCAATTTTTCAGGAGTTATTAACGCGTTTTGCTCACGCCCTCGAATTTACAGTGCACAATTTCCTAGGGGATAACACTCGAAGGCAAAATTTGGCTATAGATCCCTAACCCCCCAAAATTTTGAACCTTACACACCCGATTATGCATTTTTGCATAACTCACTAAACTCCACCGTCTAAAAAATAATTAATTATCTTTATTTTCAATTGAATAGGGTAAATAGGTTGATGTAACCAAATAAATTAAATGTGAAATCACTGGCAGAAAAGGATTAACAAACTGCCATTATGTGTCGACAGTGCTTATGGTTAGCTGCAATCAAACGGCGAAAGGGTGTGTATTCAGTGAGCTATTGGCAATATTTACGGGGAATGATGTTAGGAATAAGCCTAATCTCGGCCCAAGGATTAGCACAGCAAGACCTTATCTTTAATGTTCATAGTAATACCCCACCATTTGAGTGGCAGAATGAGGCGGGTGAAGAGACTGGCTTTAACATTGAATTAGCTCATCAAATTGCCCAAAAATTGCAATACGATCTCACTATCCACCGCCAAACCCTAGAGCAGACCTTGTACTCGGTCACCAATAAGACTCGCCAGTTAGCTGTGATTGATATTCCCGCGGGAGAAACACTCGGGCTCAATACCGCCTTGCCACTGTTGCCAACCTATATCAGTGCCTATAATCGGCGCTCAGATGGTAATGCCGATTCATGGTCCGCGCTGGCTCAAAAACGTGTCGCCATCAAGCAAGGCTCATCGGTGGATATGTATCTTAAAGTCAACCCACAGGATTTTATCCAAGTGCCAGTTGTCACCAATGAGCAGGGATTTGAATTGTTATCCGCAGGTAAAGTAGATTTCGTGCTGGCAGAATTCTACTGCGCTCGCCGATTATTATCGCTGTTTCCGTTGACAAAAACTGCTGGTAACCCATTATTTTTCAGTCAGTTTTATTTGGTTATGTCCGATAAGGATCCTGTATTTACTAAGGCAGTGACTGATGTACTAGAGCAAAATTACCACGGTGGTTACTTCGATGACTTAATCTATAAATGGGTTGGGTTCGGTAAGGAAAAAATCGAGCTAGGACAAGTGCGTAATGACTTACTTCAAGGCGCATTATTAGCTGCAGGTATATCTATCATTGGCCTGTTGATCACCCTCTATATTAGTTTAGTGCTCAAACAGAAAACTAAATCTCTAAAACAGGAACTATGCCAAAGGCAAAAAGCAGAGGCAGAAATCAGCCGAGTCTCAGCTCAATTCCACTCTGTGCTCGACGGCTTACCCTATGGCGTGGTCCTGATCGACCAGCATCTACAGAAAATTTGGCAAAACGGTAAGTATCAATGGATTTTAGCGCCTGATACGCTCAAGCAGGCGCATCCACAGGTAGCACTAACGCAGCTCATTCAGTCAGGATTTAACGGTGAAGACTCGCAACTAGTCGAATTTTCACTAGACAGTAAACGCTGGAAGCTCAACTTACACTTAATCTCAAGCAATATGATCGCTCTCTTTATCGAAGACTATACTGAACCCTTTGAGTTAAAACAGGCAAGCGAACTATCGACCCGCCTCGCCTCCCTTGGGGAACTCACCACGGGCATTGCCCATGAAATCAATAATCCCGTAGGGCTTATCAATCAATCAATGAGCCTGATGCAGGATATTATCGATGATCTTAAGCGTGCGCTGCCGCTCTCGTCCACACAGCCGCAGCAGCTACATCAAGGGCTAGAGGAACTTAATTACACAAGTCAATCAGTTCAAGAATCGGCCGAGCGAATCGGTTGTATCATACATGATCTCAAGCACTTCTCTCGTTACGGCCTTAATAATATTAAGCCTGTAGTGCTAAACCACATTGTCGAAACCGCGTTACGATTAACTCATAACAATGTTAAACGCTTACACTTACAACTTTCGCTTCACCCAAAACTACCCACTATCAAAGGGGACGAGTTGCAGCTCCAACTGGTGCTTATTAATCTAATCCAAAATGCCTGTCTAGCTATGGACAAAGCTAATCCGCTGCTGACGATTGAAACCGGACTCGAAGAGGGACGGATATACCTTAAGGTGATAGATAATGGTTGCGGTATGCCACCTCATATACAAGCTCGTATTCGCGAGCCCTTTTTCACTACCCGCCGCGAGCAGGGCGGCACCGGACTTGGACTCTCAACCACCAACAAAATACTTGTTGAACATGGTGCCCAATGGCTTATCCACTCACAGCCCAATATTGGAACCGAAATGAAAATACTATTAGGAATATGCAATGAAGCTTAGTCGCAATATTCTCGCCATCGATGATGAAACCCGTTGGTTACGCACTATAGACATGTTGCTTAATCGGCATATTCCCGAAGCTAGGACCTATACCTGCGAAAATAGCCGTCAGGCTCTACATCTTATCAACGACTTCGATATTGCGCTGGTGTTACTCGATCTCAACATGCCAGCCCTCGATGGTCGGCAACTACTGAGGGATATTCGTGAACATACCCCCTATGTCAGGGTAATCGTACTAACAGGACTGGACGAAACTGAAATTGCGGTAGAATGCATGAAACAAGGTGCCTACGATTTTATTACCAAAACGAGTTCGACCGATCAATTGCTCCTATGTGTCCGCCGTGCCATGGAAGTCATTGGGCTAGAGCGGCGTTACCATCAAATTAAAGACGGCTTCTTTAACCGTAGGAACCTAAGTGCATTCAATCAAATCCTCACCACAGATATAAAAATGCACGACTGCTTCAACTTCGCCGCTACTTTGTACGACAGCCACGAGCCCATTTTAATCGAAGGGGAAATCGGTACTGGCAAACACCTTTTTGCCGAGGCACTACAACAACTTGTGTGCTCAGAGTTGCCATTATTAGAACTGTCACTGGCCGATATGCCAGTACAAATGTTGGAGCAAAAACTATTTGGAATCGCCGATCAACCTGGCCTGCTCGATATAGCTGGTACAGGCTTTTTGCTACTCGAGAATCTAGCCTTCGCGAGTGAAGAAATCCAAAGAATGATCGCCCAACTGTGTCAGCGAAAACGTTATTTTCCACAGGGGTCTTTGCGGGAAACTGCTCTTAAGTGTCGACTACTGTTTAGTACCACTGTGTCACTGGAACAACTCGAGCAACAAGCATTTTCCCACGGACTACTGTATTGCTTGCAGCCACAACGGATCAAACTGCCACCGCTTAGGGAGCGTTCCGCCGATATTGGCTTGTTATTACAGCATTTTAATGAGCTAGCCTGCCAAGAGTTAGGTCGAGATTACCTCGCTATACCTGACGATTTAGCCCACCGCTTAGAAGCTTATGCCTTTCCCGGCAATATTGCCGAATTAAAAGCGCTAACCTTTACTGCGGTAGGGATCAGTAACGGCCCAGAACTGGCTTTAGCCCCCTTTTTTGAGGTGTTAAAACAACCCCACCAGCGACTTCAAAGTGAACGGATTGTCTTTCCGGCAAACCTGCCCACCATTAGCGAAACCACTCAGCAACTGATCCATGAAGCGCTCATTCGCACTAACAACAACCAGAGCACAGCCGCTAAACTACTCGGGATCACCCAAAGCGCCCTGAGTCGGCGCTTAAGTAAACAAGACTAATACCAACGGAAAAAGCTGCTCACTCTATATTCAACTAGCTGATATGCCAAATATCTATCTCTAATCAATTTTAATAATGAAACACTTAATGGATTTCCATTAAGTGTTTCATTTGAAGCCAGTCATGCCTATAAATGACTACAACCGAATGAACGTGTTCTATCGCCATAATGCTTAGTCTCTAGCTTGGCCAGATAGCTCAAGCGAAAGAAAGCACTCGCAAAGGTTTGAGGATAATTCGGTGAATTACGATTGAGATAGTAAACTGGCGTATCCTCAGGAAAATGCACCAAATGCCTCGTACTGTAATTATCTAATCCCAAGGCACTGGCCCAGGCTTCAACAATCTTAGTACTCAAGTTTTGTCCACTTCGATTGTAATTACCGAGATGGTTATAGGCATCATTATTGAGGAAGATAGCGATATGGTAATGGTCTGTATCGGCATCAGCTCGCTCCCTTGCCCAAATATAACGCAGAGTACAAGGATGCACCCGCTTACCCTCACGGCCCTTGATAAGCCTATCATTCTGGATTTTAGCGTTCAGAGATTTAAAGAACTTGCTGATCACCATTGAATCATAAACCGTTGGTGAGTCGCGAAAATTGAGCTGTGGTAGATGCAAATCAAACCGCACCATAAAGGTACGAGGGTGCTCATTCAGAGCTGCCTGTAAGGTCTGTAAAATAGCGTTTAAGTATTCAGCGCTTAGTGGCCTAGGATAAACATTGAGGCCTTGGTATTGGCCATTGCTGATGACGGTAAGGTTAGTGTTTGAGGTGTGACGTGAGTACATATTGATATCCCATATTGGTTATTGTTCATAACGTATGGGGTTTGTGTAATTTATAACTCAAAAGCCCCAAAGGGCTTGATATCACTTGCAAAGGTTAGCTCGCCTTTGATGGCAGCTAACCCTGTATGTTCATAAGGTAGTGTTAGAGATACTGGTCGAGTGGATACTATTGAGTAGTAGATGTAGCTATAGGCTAACAGTATTAACAAACAGACAATCGCAATAACTGAAATCCCCGTCAATCATTGAGCAGTAGATCGGGTAAACAAGGGCGATAAGATCTCACATCGCTCGACAATTAAATCATTGGTTTTGTGCAGTTTTTAGTCTATTCCCACGTTGGTTTCAATCGGATGAACTTCACCATCTACAATGTAAACCCGCTTTTCATAGGGACCATTCGAGATAGGATATAAGTAATAAATGTCAAGTGGGCGCTTAATCTCAATAACGTCTTCTGATTTTTCATCCAATAAAAAAGCAAATTTAAATGGCGCTTTGAAATGCTTCTTAAGGATAGCTGTCTTGTATTTCAGCGTTTCAACCGCTGGGAATATGACACATCTCACTAAGACCTCAGCAAATACACACAAATCTGTGGTATCAAACAGGTCTACCTCATCGCCTGATTCACGTTCAATCACATGACTTTTTTTGCTATTTTTATCAATATCTTCAGCATAATCTTTCCCAATCAACACTTTTCCCTGTTTTAAAAATACTGGCTGTAGCTCCTGACAGAAACTGATACTCAATTGTGTTAGCCACTCTTGGTTTAGTTTTCTCCTAGAAATGGCTGATTGAGCCACTGTCAGCAATATTTTTTCGAATAAAAATTTTTTCAATGCAGGCATACGAGCTAATTCGATAAAAAATATCCAACTAGATTCAGCACCTTCAATACCGATTGCCATCGCGAATCGCTTTCTACACTGAGCATATGCATTCGTCCTAATGGTCTTGCTATCATCGTCGTCCTTCTGTTGTAAATGACTGAAAGAAACTAAGCCATTGTTCGATATAGAAATCAATTTCTTAAGGATATGCTGATACTCTTCAGTAGAAATTGCTTGCTCACAAGTAACGGAGCGGAATATTGCACTAGAAAACCGCTCATTTGTAATATCTAGCAGATAAATTGAAGGCCTGGATCCAAAAATCACCTTTGAAGTGACCCCAGAACTCAACTTCCTGAGATATCTAAGCCTAGAAAGCTTATCTAGCTGTGAATTGAATTGGTCATTACTCATTCCAGTCATCTGAGCAATGACTGAGAATCCCAAGTTTTCCACCAAACCGTACTCATTTGCGTGAAGCAAGAAGACACAAAGCAGTAAACGATTGCTCAACGTCAAATGTTGGTGATTGTTGAAATGTAATTCTTCGATCAGACCAGCGTGAAATCTTGTATGTTCATCATCACATAAAATAGCAAGCAGTTTATTGGTAGCAAAATACAGTGATGTGGGTCTGCCAGCCTTAACTCCTAGATGAATGTGACTCCTTTCAAAAAAACCTTCAGTAGTCATGTAGGCAAGAGACGACATTACAACATTCTTAGAAACGCCTAGCTTTTTTGCTATATCTGCTACGGGTAATGGGACCCCTGCTTCAGGTGCAAAAAATCTAAACCATAGGGAAATAAAAAATCTGGATTCTGGTTTGGCACCTTTGAGCGAACTAAGTAAGCGCTTCATTTGAATTTCAATGATAGAAAACTATTAATAAATACTTCCATAACCAGTAGGTAATTGCAATTTAAAATTACTAGTAAATTGCTAGTAATTTTAAACAAAAAAATGTTAGACTTACAGTAAATAAAGTTTTAAAAAGTATTTACTTCATCAACACTAAGTGATAATGAGTTCTTGCATGATGGACATTAAACGCCAGGCCGAATTTGAAGCAAAGTTTGACTTCTTTTACCGAAACAAAACGCACAAATTGCTACTGGCTTGGGTGACTAAATACCTTTACAAAAAAGGGATTTTTTTTAGCCAGAATCCAACAATATTTGAAGTTCAATCGACGCTTTTCAATTGGTTTAAAGACAGTAATGAAAGAGCCACTTTCGAATTTTATCGAAAAATGGAAAAAGCATGGGAAGCACACAATAGGAGGCTTGCATGCAAAGCCAAGATGCTCAACATCAGTGTTTCAATCGAGCATAAGAACAAATTCAAGGAGATGGCAGAAGAGGCAAAAATCACGAATATTCAACTGTTTAAGTCTATCATCGATGATAACTATAAGCTTCTCATCGGTTTAAAGGAGCAAGAACTCAAAGCTAAAAATACAGAAAAAGCGAAAAAAGCAGAAATAAAGTTCAACCAGTCGTTTACAGATAAGAAGCTTAGTGGTGAACTTCATCTACAGAAAAACTATAATAACCGTTTAAAAAAACAGGTGACTGCGCTAAAGAGTGAACTTCAAGCCGTAAAAGACAATTCATCAATTCTATTTGCTATCATTGAAAAAGCTGTAAAAAACCGCTCAAAGCTCACTGCTGACCATCTGATGCAAGCAACTAGAGCCCATACTTTAATCGACATTGTGGAACTTCCCTTAGAGGAGCCCATAGAGGCTACAGAATCGGAAGAAAGCACTGAGCAAAACCAGACTTCAGATCCCCGCCCTAGAAAACGAGCAAGATCAGCTAATACGACTAGCAAATAGTCAAACAAAGAATCATCTCGCTAAGGCATTAGCGTATGGTGGGTATATCGGTGGGTATCAATGCGAATTACTACAAATAAGCACATACTAGCTATTGTTAAATAAAGGTTTTATTCTAAATTAAAATATTCAGATCCAAAACTACTATCAGTTGCTAGCTTAACTGGACACAAGCCCTATAGATTTTGAATATTTTAGAGACTAATGGTCTGTCTTCGCTTGCCCAAACTATGCATTAGTAAGATTTCGCCACCAGCGTTGCTGGTGGACTTTTGGGTAGTAAAGGCTATCGGAAATTGAGCGTTTTAAAGGTTCCCGTACCCAGCGCCGTACCCAGATAGATTTTCTGATGGTTTAAACTGTAAGAAAGCCTTATTTAATGCGCTCTAGCAGTACACCCGTTTCCATGTGATCTGTGTAAGGGAACTGATCAAACAAGGCAAAGCGGGTCACTCTATGGGTTTCGTTCAGTTGTTGCAGGTTATCTTTTAAGGTTTCAGGGTTGCAGGAAATATACAAAATCCGCTCATAACCTTGGACTAACGCCAGCGTATCAGGATCAATCCCCGCGCGTGGTGGGTCGACAAAAATGGTGTTGCAAACATAGCTGTCAAGATCGATACCTTCTAAACGTCTAAAGCTGCGTTTCTTCGCCATGGCATCGCTAAAGTCTTCGGCTGACATACGAATAATCTGTAGATTATCAATACCATTCACTTCGATATTGTATTGCGCCGCATCGACTGAAGGCTTAGCGAGTTCGGTGGCCAATACGCGATTAAAGTTTTGCGCTAGTGCGATAGAGAAGTTGCCATTACCACAGTAGAGCTCGAGTAAGTCTCCCTTACTGTTTTGAGTCGCATCGATAGCCCACTCCAGCATTTTTACGGAAACTTTGGCATTGGGTTGAGTAAAACTGTTTTCGATTTGCTTATATAAGAAGGTTTTATCATTTACTTGTAATGACTCAACCACAAAGTCTTTATCTAAATCGATTTTTTGCTTACGGGCACGGCCGATGATGTTGACGTTAAACTGGCTACTTAACTTGGCTTTCAGTGCAACCGCATCGGCGCGCCATTGGTCATCAAGCTGCCTGTGATAAAGCAAAGACACTAAAATCTCGCCGCTTAAAGTCGACAAAAAATCCACTTGGAACAATTTGTGCCTTAGACTCGGATTCGGTTTCAGCTCGGCGATTAAGGCCGACATCATTTGATTGATGAGTACGCTAGCTGGTAAGTATTGATCGCAACGTACTTTCTCATTCAATACTTTATCGAACATGTAATAGTATAAGTCGTCACCATCATGCCACATGCGGAATTCGGCGCGCATACGGTAGTTAGCTGGCTCTGAGGCAAAAACTTCAACACTCGGTGTTTCAAATTGGGCAAAGGCTTGTTCTAGCTTGATACGCTTGTATTCTAACTGCGTATCATAAGTCTGAGGGTCCATTGCTGCTAAGTTCATTGTTTGATTCACCGTTGCTGTAAATTGGGGCGCAAATATTATACTAGGTGACACGAATGTCCAGTATCTTGCTTTTGCGGTTTTCGCAAAGCTATGGGAAAATCCGCGCACTTGAATGTGGTTCTATGGTATTTGGCTGGATTCCGTCGGTAAAGCAGCCATCGAATCGTTAATGCGTCCAATCTGTATAGTTTATTTATATATCCGAAACTGGAGATTCGCTTGTCGCGACCTATATTAGTGTTTGATTCTGGGATTGGTGGCCTATCTGTACTGGCTGAAATCCGTAAGAGTTTACCCGATAGCGACTATTGCTATCTTTTCGACAACGCTAGGTTGCCCTATGGTGAGCTGGAAGAGCAGGTATTAATTTCTGGCTGTGTCGAATTAGTAGGCGATCTTGTGGCTCGTACCAATGCAATGATAGTGGTCGTTGCCTGCAATACTGCAAGTACTGTTGTGTTACCGGCATTACGTGCACATCTTACAGTCCCTGTCGTAGGTGTTGTCCCCGCCATTAAACCCGCCGCTCTAATGTCTAAGAGCAAACGTATTGGACTCTTGGCTACACCTGGCACAGTTAAGCGTCATTATACCCATGAACTCATCAGCCAATTTGCTGATGATTGCCATGTCGAACTCTTTGGTTGTTCTGAATTAGTGATGATGGCAGAACAAAAAGTGGCGACTGGAATGTTGGATATGCATAGATTGGCACAGTTACTGGCACCAGTCGTTGCCGCACAATTGGATGTTCTCGTACTAGGTTGCACTCATTTCCCTATGATCAAAGCTGAATTACAACAAGTTCTCGGTGCGGGCGTAAAACTAATGGATTCTGGCGCTGCTATTGCTAAGCGAGTTGTTACTCTTTTAACGCAACAGAATCTTATTGTGGAAGAGCACAGAGTAACAGATGAGAGAGAAGCCGTAAGGGAGTCAGTGATGCAAGCTTTCTATACTAAGGTGGGAATCAGCGAAGGGTTAACAACAACATTAATTGATTGTGGCTTTTCAACTATCGAACGAATCACCACAACCAACTAAATTACAAAATAAAGCAAAACAGTTTAAGCGATAATGCTACTCGTCTGTCCCTGTACGGTCGGCAGCTTCCGAATCTTGTGTTTTTGCTTCTCTTACTTTTAAGGTTCTTTCTTGGAAACTATAGTCATTCAGTTTAACCATGGCTTTCTGAGCGCCTGATTCTGACATCTCCACAAAACCAAAACCTTTACGACGACCCGTCTTACGATCTCTGACTAAACGCACAGAGTTTACGGGACCAAATTCGCCAAATAATACTTTTACTTCACCCTCATGAACACGATAAGGCAGGTTACCTACATATAAGGTCATAGTAGGGCCAACATATTGTTCTTCTGAAGCATGAGATGATGAAGTCTCTGGAACAAATTTAAAAACAAGACTTGCAATGATAGCGCCAGCGACAAAAGCAATAGCTGATAATGGCGTTGCGAACTGAGATAGTGCTACTGCGCCAATAATGGCGACAATCAAGACAATAAGAAATGACTTTTGCATAAGAATGCTCTCTGATGAATGGGAAATTGATAAATAACTGTTAACAGCAAGTATATGGTAATGAATTATTTACTTTTACACTAGACCATTGCTGAAATATTGAGCGTGAATTATCAATTATTAGATAAAAAACCTTACTTATCTCCGATAAATAGAGCTTATAAGCTAAAAAATGGTCATAACGTTTAAAATATCGACGTGCGATTCAATGATCGATAAAAAGCACTTGCGGACTTTCTCAATCTCCCTATAATGCGCATCCACTGACACGGCAGACAGCGTAACGCAAGTTAAGCAAAAAAAGCCAAGCAGTTCATCGGTTAGTAAGCTAAACGATGAGTGTTGAGAAAATTGAAAAAACTACTTGACGCACTAACGGGAATGCGTAAAATACGCAGCCCTGACCCGCTGAAAACTCAGTGTGTGGTCAACGCTCTTTAACAATTTATCAAGCAAATCTGTGTGGACACTCACAGGTGTTGAGTTAATCGAAACTGCTTAACCTTCGGGTTGGCAGCCAAAAATTTAAATCAATGTTTTCAAGTCATTCTCCTTAACGGGAAGGTGATTGAGTGTTCATAGTAATATGTACATACAGTAATGTATGAAGTGAAACGCGATGCTTCTTAGTGAGCAAAGCGAATCAAAACAGTAGAATTCATTGAGCCGCTGAAGTCGCAAGACGGAAGCAACAAAACTTTAATTGAAGAGTTTGATCATGGCTCAGATTGAACGCTGGCGGCAGGCCTAACACATGCAAGTCGAGCGGCAGCGCAAGGGAGTTTACTCCTGAGGCGGCGAGCGGCGGACGGGTGAGTAATGCCTAGGGATCTGCCCAGTCGAGGGGGATAACAGTTGGAAACGACTGCTAATACCGCATACGCCCTACGGGGGAAAGGAGG
>NZ_JAKKRK010000054.1:0-31217 GCF_025654545.1 Shewanella sp. SM20
TAATGTTTTACCTGGCACAGGGCGACCCTCTTTTTTGGCTTTATCTCGCCAATGATACAGGGTTTGGTAGGAGATCCCCTCACTGCGAGCCACTTCCGTGACCGTCATATTGTGGGGAGGTAATAATTTCTTTAAGACAGCGTCTTTACGTTCAGGTGAATATCGTTCCATTGAGCTCTCATTGACCGCCCCCTTTATTTAATTATTGGATGATTTTAAGGGGTGACAACAATCCTGACACAGGGGGTCCTGTTAGCGTGATTGATGCTTCAGCCATTATTTCCTCTGGTGCAATATCGATTGATGATGTTTTGCAGAAAATGACTTCGGCTGGAGGTGCTATGACTAACGCTGGCATAAATAATGGTTCTGGTGGTAATTCTCGCATAAACCTCAGAGGATTAGGCACTAACCGTACTCTAGTTTTGGTTAATGGTCGTCGAATGATTGCTTCTGGTACAGGAGCTGCTTCTACTGTGGACCTTAATACGATTCCAGTTTCTATGATCCAAAGAGTTGAAGTACTTAAAGATGGTGCTTCTGCGGTTTATGGTACAGATGCTATTGCTGGTGTGGTTAACGTAATTTTGAAAAGAGACTTTGAAGGTTTTGAAGTTAACGCCCAAACTGGCATTTCTGGAGAAGGTGATGCTGACGAGTCTACGATTGATATGACTTTGGGTAACACCTTTGATAAAGGCAATGTCGTTATAGGCGCACAGTATACAAAGCGTGGCGAGGCAAGCCAAGCTGACCGTGATTTTTCTGATTGCCCTGTAACAGAAACTAAGCCTGATGCAAGTGGTAAAATTAGCTTGTTTTGCGGTGGTAGTGGTTATTCTCAAGGTGGTCATATTTGGGGCGATACTGCAGATCTAAGTGGTAGAGGTGGTACTTACCATGATTATGTTACTGCAAATGATGCATATAACTATGCGAAAGATAGTTATCTATCGACGCCAATGGAACGCTTGAATCTCACGGCAGCTGGAACCTATGAGTTGACAGATACAACTCGTTTCTTTACTGAGGCTATGTATTCAAAGCGTTGGTCAAATCAACAAATGGCTCCTCAACCAATTTGGAACAGCGATGCATGGGTTTATAATCCTATTTCAGCTGGTGGTTGGATGACCGATGACCTGCTGCCATGGGTTAAGCCTGGAGAAGAACTCTCTTATGGTCGTCGCATGGTTGAGTCCGGTACCCGTGACTTTAGTCAAGTTGTAGACACTATTCGTATTGTTTTAGGCGTAGAAGGTGAATTTGATAATGGCTGGAGTTGGGATGCCTCTTATAATAAAGGTCGCAACGACTCTGTCGATACTCTGGCAAATCTACATAATTTAGGTTCAATTAATGCAGCAGTTTTAAAGGGGGAATTTGATCCTTTTTTACAGTCTTCATGGGAAGGTGAGAGCATCACTCCATTCATCTATACCGAAGTAAATAGTGGTGGAAGTGAGTTAGATATTATTGCCGCAACCTTATCGGGTGATATTGTTGAGCTACCAGCGGGTATGATGGGCTTTGCTGCTGGATACGAGAATCGTAAAGAAGCAGCAAAGTTTACACCAGATTCATTAACAGCACAGGGGTTAGCTAATGATCCTCGGGTAGAACCTACCGGTGGTGATTTTAGCGTTAATGAAATTTATGCTGAATTGGCTATCCCATTGTTAAGTGGGTTACCACTAGTGGAACAACTCGATCTGAGTGCTGCAATGCGTTATTTTGATTACAGCACGTTTGGTGATGACACTACATGGAAACTAGGCTTAACTTGGCGAGTATATGATGACCTTATGTTCCGTGGGGGGTTGTCTACTGCATTCCGTGCTCCAACTGTTGATGAGTTATATGGTGGTAAGTCACCATCCTTCGAACAAATTGTTCATCCTGCAACAGAACAAGACCAAGCAGAAGTCACTGTTGGCGGTAATGGGTTATTAACTCCAGAAGAAGCCGACATTACAACGATAGGTTTAGTTTATTCACCAAGCTTCGTAGATGGTCTGTCTATGACTGTTGATTACTACGATATTGAATTAACAAACACTATAACTTCTGTTGACAACAATTATATTGCTAACCAATGTTTAGATGCTGCAGGTAATAAGATCAATACTGATACTGTATTGTGTCAATCTTCTAATATTCAGATTGATAACAGTGGTCGTATTAAGTTTGACAATGGCCTACAAAATATCGGTGCGACGAACACTGCGGGTTATGACATTAATGTTGCTTATGCATTTTCAGCTCTGGGATTGGATTGGAAAGCAGGTTGGGATACATCAATTCTGACCGAATATGAAGAATTCGATCCTGATGGTGTTGCTGTGGATTATCGTGGTTACATTACCGGCGGTACGGGAGCATATGCTAAATTCAAGAGTAATATGAACATCACTGCTAGTGCAGATGACTGGAGCTTTACTTACGAAGCTCGTTATATTGATGGGATGGACTCATTTGCTTGTAAAGGCAAAGAATCTAGTTGTTATGCACCAACAGTTGGGAGTGTTATATACCATGATCTATCAGGATCTTATGATTTAACTCAAAACATTCGTCTATCAGGTGGTATCAATAACCTGTTTGATAAAGAGCCTCCCTATTACACAGGTAATAATGACTCAAACACAGATCCATATACTTATGAAATGTTAGGTCGTTATTTCTTCGTTCGTGCGAGTATGAAGTTCTAAATCCTCGTTAGCGGGAGTCATTATTTTGTTCCAGCTTTGATTATAAAAACCCTGAGGCAACTTGGGGTTTTTTATCATCAGAATGAAGAAAATGGAAAACTAACTGGTACATAGCGTAATGGTCATTTAGATTAAGTCATTTATTTCAATAATTTGGTCACCTTAAATAACGAGCGCTTCTCAAATGGAAGGTAATTCAAATTTTGTTATTGTATTTGTTCGACAAATTTTCAGAACTCGTCAGTTCTGCACGCACACGTAAACTATCATAGACATCTTTGGTCATTGTTCTTATTGGCAATCAAGGACAAGTCAAATCCAGTCAAATGTCGGTATTAAAATCACTTTGGTTAAAAGTGCATGTTTAAGCAGAACTGAGGTTGTTTGTTGAAAATTATTCCCATGTTGTAATGATCCCCCCCCCATTTTGTTGAACAAAATTTAGCCATAAAATGTCAGGTTTTTTGAGCACTTATACTTAAAAGTGGTTTTAAGTGTTAATTTTTTGCAAGTATTTATGTTTGAGTTGTTTTTCAATTTGATAATGGGGAATTCTCCATTGTAATTAAATAAGTTCTTAAATTTCATGCGGTTATGATTTTTATTCAATTTGACACTAGACAAAGCTTATGGCTAATCATCAGCTTTAAACTATTCACAAACAGCGATCGTTGTGTTATTTCAGTTTCAATTGTTGATTAAGTGTTTTAAATGTGATTTTATTGGCTCATCTATGTGTCGGCGTGTGATTTTTTGGTGTCGGGCTTAGAGGAAAAGTCGTCAGTGAGATGTCGATGAAAAATAATAAAGACATAGTATGTCAAGGGAGATAGGCAATGCATAAGAATAATTTATTAGCTAAATCAGTGCGTTTCGCATTGATTAGCGGTGTGACAGCAACAACCTTAAGTACATTCGGCGTATTTGCTGCGGAAGAAGATGGTGCAAAAGTCGAGCGTATTGAAGTTACTGGTTCTCGTATCAAACGTACTGATATGGAAACAACAGTACCAATTACAGTTTTATCAAGAGAAGATATTGCTCAAACAGGCGCAATTAACGTTGCGGATATTTTGAACTCATCACCAGTAACAATTGCTGGTTCAGATCAATCAAATAGTGCCTTCACTACATCTACAGTTGGTCTCAATACAACTTCATTACGTAATTTAGGAGACTCAAGAACTTTAGTTCTTGTCAATGGTCGCAGATTTGTTTCTGGTGTTGATCCATCAAGTGGTTATGCAGTAGATTTAAACGCAATTCCGACTTCGATGATTGAACGTATCGAAATTTTAAAAAGTGCATCTTCTGCTATTTATGGTTCTGATGCTGTAGCTGGCGTAGTTAACATCATTACTCGTAAAGATTTTGATGGTGTAGAAGTAAATGCTCAAACAGGTATTTCTGGAGAGAGTGATCGTAATACTAAGACTGTTAGCCTTACATCCGGTAAAACTTGGTCAGGTGGTAATGCTTGGGTTTCGTTGGGCTATGATGATGATGAAGGTATTAAAGCAACTGACCGTGATTTTTCTAAACAGGACTTGGCAGTTTTTCTTGATGAGAATGGTAATGAATATGCTGGTCCATTGAATTCCTCTTTCGCCCCACAAGGCAAAATTGGTAAGTATAATGGTGATGGTACTTTATATTCAGGTGCAACAGGTAGTTTTAACAGAGCAGAATATCGGCAGTTAGTTACTCCACTTGAGCGTAAATATGCAGCGGCTGGCTTGAATATGGAGCTAGCAGATAACGTATCTATGTTTACTGAACTTAACTGGAATACGACTAAAACGATAGATTCCACTATTGAACCAACACCTTTAGATGTCGTAAACGATGTATGGTTGAAAAATCGTAATGGTAAAGGTGGAATGGACATTAATTCTCCATTGATTCCTGATGCCTTACGTAATGCTCTTGTTGCTGACGGAATTACAAATTTAAATCAGACAACGTTTACTCGTCGATTGGTTGAATTTGGTCCTCGCTCTACAGATTTAGAAAGAAATACGATTCGTATTGCTACAGGTGTCGATTGGGCAATAAATGATGCATGGGCATCCCAAACGTACATGACCTGGGGGAGAACTGACCAGTTACAAGATAACGGTGGTCAGGTAAATAAAGAGCGAGCAGCACTTGCGTTGGATGTGATTAAAGATGCCAATGGCAACTTAGTATGTGCTAATGAACTAGCACGTTTACAAGGTTGCGTTCCATTAGATTTATTTGGTGCGGGTACTGTATCTGATGAGGCTGTTAAGTATATTGAATCTCCTGCAAAAGCAGCTGGTCAGGCAGAGCAGTTTGTTCTAGGAAGTAGCGTAACAGGAGCTTTACCTGTTGCATTACCGGGGGGAGATATTGGTGTTGCCATGGGCTTGGAATATCGTGAAGAACGCGGCGTTTACAGTCCTGGGGATTTAGCTCAAACAGGTGCGTCAAGTACTAACCAATCAGATCCTACCGATGGCAAATTATACTCAAAAGACGTTTATGTTGAAGCAATTCTTCCTGTTCTTGAAAACCTGGAATTTGATTTAGCTGCGCGTTTTGCTGATCATTCTGTTACTGGTGGTGATTGGACTTGGAATGCTGGTCTAGAATATACGCCATTTGATTCGTTTAAGGTGAGGGCTTCTGCTGCCACAGCTATACGTACTCCAAATATTTCTGATTTATACGGAGGGCGTGGTGAAACTTTTGCTACTGTAGCCGATCCTTGTGATGGTGTGACTGCAACAACTGCTGGAAATGCGGCGGCTAATTGTCGTGCAATCCAATCTGTAAGTGATCGAATCGCTGCTGATGGAGTCTTTAAGTTAACTCAAGCAGAGCGTCAGGCCACTGGTGGTACACAAGGTGGTAACCCTGATGTCAAAGCGGAAACTGCTGATACTTGGAGTGCAGGTATTATTTGGCAAATCGTTGATGATTTGGCATTTACGTTAGATTACTATGATATATCTGTGAAGGATGCAATTTCTACAACAAGTCGCACGACAGTGTTGAACCGCTGTTTTGATGTTGATGCAAGTCAGTTCTCACAAAATTGTAATGGAGCTGCTGTACGTGACTTTAAAGGTGCTTTGATTGAAGTTCATTCAGGTACATCTAACGAAAATAACATTGATACTTCAGGTATTGATGCTGAATTTAATTATACGACTGATTTAGGGCCTGGTAGTTTTAAAGCTCAACTAGTTTGGAACTACACTAATGAATATGTTGTTACAGGCATTCTATCTGGTGAGGCCATTGATTATGTCGGTGATGTTACGCATCCAGAACATAGAGCTAACTTGAATTTATCCTATGCTCTTGATGAGATGAGCTTTGCATGGCGTATGCGTTACTGGGATGCAGTTGTTGACTCAGTAGATGAAAGTAATGGTAATTTTACAGATGGTGCTTCATTAACTACATTTAACGAGATTGATGCGGTTATATACCATGATGTAAATGCTAGTTATACATTTGCGAATGGGTGGGAAGCAATGGTAGGTGTCCGTAATTTATTTGATAAACAACCTCCATTATTGCCTCAAGGCTCTAATTCTGGCTCAACAGGTATCAATACTGCGTCAGAGGCTTATGATGTAACAGGACGTTATTTCTATGCTGGTGTTACTGCCAAGTTTTAATGACTGACTATCGGTAATTAGACTATTACAGAATGGAACCGGATCAATGTTGATCCGGTTTTTTTATTAGTAAGTAAAGTCATGTAAATATGCTGCTTAGATTAGGGCTTATTGTTTTTGTTATATAAGTATTACTCAGGCTATACATGGTAACCACATTAACGTAAATGCCAGTGAAACCATATTGGCGTAATTCTTCGCTAATTTTTTATATTGCTCGGCAGTGTTTAATTTTTCAAAATTATTCTCCACCAAATGTCGATATAAATACCAATCAACCTTCACTTGAAGTGTATTGTTATAGTTGCGCTTTGAGATAACTGATTTCCCATCTTTATTTGCGGAGAATTCACGAAAAGTATCACTTCCATAACCTTTATCAGCAGTCACAGTATCAACCTGCTTTAAGTGCACAATGAGGTTGGGTGCGATAGTAATATAGTGTCTCTGGCCTTCTGATAATTCGACATAAATCGGTAATTCTCCGCTATTGACCGCTAAGTGAATTTGGGTTTAATTGCTGCTTCGACTTTTACTTAGGCGCTCATTGCTCTGTGTGGTTGCATCAGTAGTGTACTGATGTGCGCGCACGAGCGAGTCATGGATAAAGAGTAATTCCATGTTAGCAAGTCTAGCTAAGGCTTTTTATAGGTAAGCCCGCATGCTTTTTTAGACAATAAATGAAGCCGTCTAAAGATTGTACTCCAATGATCGAACTCTTCGGGCAAATCTTGCAAAGGAATAGCTGTCGAAAGCGATAAAGAATGTCTTCGAATGTTTGTCTATGTTCAGGCTTATCATAAACATGGCCTATGCTTTCCATTACTTAAATGAAATAGCTTTTCCCTGTATATCAGTTAGCATAAATATTGGCATGGCTTGAAGTTATTAGTTTTTTGTAAAACAAATAATAACGTCTTGCTATGTTCTCTAAATATCACTCTCGAAAGAGCAACAGATCCTAGTCATTACTCCAAACTCCAAGAAAAGGGGTGTAATTGAGTAAATTTTGGAAAGTTAACTTGTAAAAATGAGTCATTTGCCTGTGTAGACGTTTTTGAAAGCACTATGGTGGGCATCTGGAAGAAGATAATGGTGGTCATGATCTCATTTATTGCGATGCGATTAGTGCGTCTCTTCAGCTAATGAAGTTTTCTCTAATTCTATGATGACAACATAGGAACATCATAGATATCACAAAACACTTCCACTAACTTGTTGTATAAAGGCTCTTCTGTGTGATGGGGTTATTTGAGGTCGAAAGATCCTATCACTTGTGCCCTTAGTTCTGATGTTCTTACACTGAGTTCAAGTTAAGTAAATCTTATCGGGGGATTTGAGTAAAGAGCATCTATTTGAGTCGTCTTTATGTTAAAAAATGTTAATTTTAATAAACAGGACACACAAAGTTGGTCTTTAGCTATCGTTATGATTTTATAGGGTTTAAATTAGTTTATTATTTTTTGGAACAAAAAGTAATAACCCTAAAGATTCATTTTTGTCTAAAAAAACACCTTTCGTAAAAAATTTCATTATTAGCGCTTCTTTACACTAGTTTTTAGTCGTCTGAAATGTTGACACAGGTCAACATTTTGTGAAATGATGCCAGCGGGTCTATGCCTGTAAGGGCGTAGGAAAGGGAAGAAAAAACTAAGAATCACAAGAGAAAGACGAACTTACAGAAATTTTTTCGGCAAGTATTTATTCCTTGTCGTTATGTTGCTGGTAAGTTAAACCTTTTTATTCACTTCAAATTGGTTGGGAACTATGTCCAAGGTAAGCAATAGAACAAAAATCGCTACTGCACTTGTTGGCGTGCTGGCATTAGCGAGCAGCAACTTAGTAGTTGCAGATCCTCTTACCGACGTGCAGAAAGCGGATAGTATGATCCATGCTGATGCTGCTGCGTCGCAAAAGAACGTTGATAAGTATTTCGATCAAGCACAAGACATGCTTTTTGAGTATGGTTCTGTCGCAGATGAGCGCGAATCACTGAAATCATATAACGATTACGTTGCAAGCTTAGTCGCTGATCAACAAAAGACAATGGATTCAGTGCAGGGTGACATCAATGGTGTTGATAAACTTCGCCAAGGTGTTGTGCCATTAATGTTTAAAATGGTTGAGTCATTAGAACAGTTTGTTCAATTAGATTTACCTTTTAATTCTGAAATACGCACTAATCGTGTTAATGAACTGAAAAAACTTCTTAATACTGCCGAAGTCACACTAGCAGAAAAATATCGTCTAATTCTTGATGCTTATAGTATTGAGCGTGAATACGGTAGTGCTGTTGCCGTTAACCAAGGTAAGTTAAACCTAGATGGTAAAGAAGTGTTGGTTGACTTCTTTAACTTAGGTCGTGTTGCTCTTTATGCACAGAGTTTAGATCAAAAGACTGGCTGGATGTACAACCCAGAATCTAAGGGTTGGGATAAGTTAGATGACAGCTATTTGCGTGAACTGACCAAAGGTATCCGCATTGCCCGTAAACAAGGCGCTCTAGATCTATTCGCGTTACCAATTCCTGCTGCGGAGACTGCACAATAATGAAGAAGTTAATTACTACAGCTGTGTTGGCTGCAAGTTTCTCTTTAACTGCTGGTATGGCGAGCGCTGCTGATGCGCCTAAGTCAATTGACCAATTATTGCAACAAGTTAAAGTTGAACGCGCTGCAGAAGGTAAAGTCAACAGCAAGCGTGAGCAAGAGTTCCAAGCAGAGCGTGGCGATAAGGCCGCTTTACTGCAAAAAGAAAAAAATGCGTTAGCTGCTGAAAAGCAACGTGGTAAAGATTTAAACCAAGCGTTCTTAGATAACGAGCGTAAAATTGCTCAGTTAGAAGAAGATCTAAAAACGGCTCAAGGTGACTTGGGTGAAATGTTTGGTGTCGTTAAAGGTGAAGCCGGTGATTTCGCTGGTAAACTGGCAAGCTCTAACATCAGTGCTCAATTCCCAAATCGCGATAAATTTATCGCTGATTTAGGTGCCCGTAAGCAATTGCCAAAAATTGAAGAGTTAGAACAATTTTGGCAAGAGCAGCTATTTGAAATGGCGCAATCTGGCAAAGTGGTTAAGTTTGAAGGTTCTGTTACCGAAATTGATGGTAACGTGAAAACGACGACTATTCATCGTATTGGTGCTTATAACTTAACGGCTGACGGTAAATACGTTGTATATAACCCTGAATTAGGTTTAATTCAGCAGTTATCTCAACAACCTGAAGGTTATCAAGTTAGCGCTGTTGCTAAATGGGAAGAAACGGCTTCTGGTACAGCACCTTTCTATATCGACCCTGCACGTGGCGTACTGTTAAACATCTTTACGAACAAAGCTAGCATGGAAGATCGTATCGAGTCAGGCGGTACCATTGGTTATATTATTCTGATATTACTTGCTATTGGTTTATTAATTGCGGTTGAGCGTTTCATTGTGCTGGCAGCTATCGGTGCAAAAGTTAAACGCCAAGCTAAGAATGTTGATAATCCAGGTAACAATGCCCTTGGTCGTATCTTGAAGGTTTACCATGAAAACAAAGATGTTGATGTTGAAACATTAGAGTTGAAACTGGATGAAGCTATTCTGAAAGAAACGCCTGCATTAGAAGCTCGAATTTCAATTTTGAAAGTCATTGCAGCTATCGGCCCAATGTTAGGTCTGCTAGGTACAGTAACTGGTATGATTGCGACCTTCCAAAGTATCCAACTGTTCGGTACTGGCGATCCTAAACTGATGGCGGGTGGTATCTCTATGGCTCTGGTTACTACAGTACAAGGTCTGGTTGCGGCTCTGCCACTGATGTTACTACATGCAATACTCGTTGCGCGTAGCAAATCCATCACCCAAATTTTGGAAGAGCAAAGTGCGGGCATTATCGCAGCACATGCTGAGAAGAGGGCTAACTAATGATGCTATACCTGATGGACATATGGGATTCCGTCAGGGGCTTCATGGCCGCTGGAGGAAACGTCCTTTGGTTGGTTGCGTTTGTATTGTTCTTCATGTGGGTATTGATGCTTGAGCGTTATTGGTATCTTAATTGGATATCACCAAAGCAACATAAAGCTATCATATCTGCGTGGGATGCTAGAGAGGAAACAACCTCTTGGTACGCACACCGTATCCGTGAAGCTTGGCTGTCCCAAGCGAAGCAAGATTTGAATGCACGTATGCTGATGATTAAAACCTTAGTAGCTATTTGTCCTATGATAGGTTTGTTAGGTACCGTAACCGGTATGATTTCAGTGTTTGATGTGATGGCAGTTCAGGGGACGAGTAATGCTCGTTTAATGGCGGCTGGTATTTCAATGGCGACTATGCCCACGATGGCGGGGATGGTTGCAGCATTATCGGGAGTATTCTTTAGTACTCGTCTGGATGTAAAAATGAAAATCAGTTTAGAAAAGCTAAAAGACAGCATGCCGCACCACTAGAGAGAGATTGAACATGGCACGTAAAAAGCATTCCAGTGTAGACGAGGAAGCGCAAATTGATATGACACCGATGCTCGACATCGTGTTTATCATGTTGATCTTCTTCATTGTAACAACGTCATTTGTGAAACCTTCTGGTTTGGATTATAACAAACCCAAAGCTTCGCAAGCGACTTCAAAGCCTTCGGCTAACATCTTTATCGGCGTCAGTAAAACAGGCGTGATCATGATGGAAAACCGTCAGGTTGATATCGAGCGTGTAACGGCAAACGTTGAGCGCATGCTGGCTGAAGCTCCTGAAGCTGCTGTATTAATTCAGGCTGACAAAGACGCAATGCACGGCTTAGTTGTTAAAGTTCTAGACCAAGTCAAAGCGGCTGGTATAGATAAAATTTCGGTATCTGCGGGGAACGATTAATATGCTAAGAGCACTAGTATCGATCATTATTGGTGCTGCTGTGACTTTTGGTCTGTTCGCTTTTATGGCGTTCTTGGTCGGTGGCGGCGCACAGCGCGGCGAAACATCGGCCGAGACCCCTGTAATTGAAATCACTATGGATAGACAGGATTCAAAAGCACAGAATAAGCCAAGGGTAGTGCCTAAGCCGCCGCCACCGCCAGAACAGCCACAGAAGCCTGAGGCAACGCCGCCAGAATCTTCGAGCAATATTGACACAGCAATGTCGTTCAATATGGGTGGTGTAGAAGCAGGAGGTCACTCAGCAGGTGGTTTTAAATTAGGTAATATGATGACTCGCGATGGTGATGCTACACCTATCGTTCGTATCGAACCTCAGTATCCAATTGCTGCGGCGCGTGATGGTAAAGAAGGTTGGGTACAACTTCGTTTTACCATTAACGAACTCGGTGGTATCGACGACGTTGAAGTTATTCAAGCAGAACCAAAACGCTTATTTGATAAAGAAGCGATTCGTGCACTGAAGAAGTGGAAGTACAAGCCAAAGATTGTTGATGGCAAGCCATTGAAACAACCTGGTATGACAGTACAACTAGACTTCACCTTAGATAAAGGAGGCAACCAATAATGCGTAATGTTAATAAAATCGCAGTTCTATTATTGCTTTCTGTTTGTGGCGGTTCATTAACTCTTTCATCTGCAGTCGCAGAAGAAAAGTGTGCTATCGACAAACGTCAATCTAAAGCTGTGGGTGAAAGTGCGGCGAAGAAAGTTCAGAAGTCATTTGAAGCTTATACCAATGGTCAGGTCGATGAAGCTATTGCTATTTTGCTAGAGGCAAATGCCAAGAACGACTTCGACAAAGCCTATGTTGCACGTATGTTGGGTAACTTTTATGCCGAGAAAGGCAAAATGGATACCGCGATCAAGTACCTAAAACAAGCTGTTGAAGCTGATATTTTAGGTGGTACAGATCATGCTGCAACTATGCGTCTTTATGCTGATTTGCTATTACAAGAGAAAAAGTTTAAGGAAGCGATTCCTTATTATTACAAGTGGATGGAGTTTACTTGTAAAGCCGATTCTCAAATGTATCGCCGTATTGGTATTGCGCATTCAGAACTGAAGCAGTGGGATAAAGTGATTGAAGTGGCCGACAAAGGTCTTTCATTAGCTGAAGCTCCTGATAAAGGTCTGTATCAAATGAAACTGACAGCTTACTTCAATCAGAAGAAGTACAAGAATGCTGTTGGCGTGTTAGAAGTCATGGTGCCTTTATTCCCGGATGATGGCAGATTGTGGGTTCAATTAGCACAGTTTTATTTGATGGTTGAAGACTATGACAAGTCTCTTGCAACTTACGATTTGGCTTATAGAAATGGTTTCTTAGATAGCGCGGGCAATATTACGCGTTTAGCGCAGTTAATGGCACAAAAAGGTGCTCCTTATCAAGCTGCTAAAATTTATCAGAAACATATGAAATCAGGCATGATCGCTGAGGACGCTAAGTCTTTAGAGATTTTGGCGGGTTTCTATCAAAATGCGAAAGAGTTTAAGCAAGCTGCTGAGTATTACGGTAAAGCTGCAGCTATCAGCAATGATGGCAAGACTTACTTGAAACAAGGTCGCTTATTAAACTTGAATGAACAATATACAGCTGCGATCCCTGTGCTTGAAAAAGCCATATCAATGGGTATTGAGCATCCTGGTGAAGCAAACTTCGAATTAGCTTTGGCTCATTTAAGTTTGAAACAGTATAAGTCTGCTTATAATCGTGCAGTGTTAGCTGCTAATGATAAGAAGACACAGAAGAGTGCAAATAGCTATATCTCTTATATTAAAGAGAAAGCACGTATGCATAATATCACGCTGTAATTACTTCGCAGTTTAGTGTTTGAATCGAAAGCCCCGCAAGGGGCTTTTTCTTTGGTATCAATAAACCTATTTACTGTAAGCGGATTAAAGCTTGTGATTGATCATGATTTTTTTCAAGTTGTTGTGAAAGTTGGCTGACATTACTGAAGAGTGACTCTATTTTACTTTCCTGTGTAGGTAGGCAAATACAGGCAGCCAGTTTATAGTCGATTGTCAGTTTATGATGTTTACCAAAATCTTGATTAAAGTCAGATATTTGTTGTTCTATTCGCTTTAACACTACTTCCGTCCCCACCTCATCTATATTGAACAAACCCAACGCAAAGTGATTGTGATCTAGTCTAGCAATCATATCTGTTGCTCTTAATAGCGCTTCTTGCACTTGTTTAGTAAAGAATTCGAGTAAATGGGGTTGTTTGACGGTTTCATGAATGTGAGGGCACAGATACAATAGTGCCAAGCTTTGGTGGTCTCTCATGTGACGATGCCATTCTCGGTTGAATACTTCCATGAAATAGGTTTGGTTATAGACTCCAGTTTCAGGATCCCTGAAACCTGAGTTGCGGAACGAGTAGATCATAGATTAACTCCGATAGCAGACCTTGGACTAAGTATAGAAACAGTTCTGCAATAGCGGGCCAAAAAGGAGAAATATTAAAATGAAATTGGGTTTATTGGCAGGTTCGATAGCGTTAATCTTCACCCTTCAAGGTTGTTCTAAACCTGAAGCCACTGCAGTTCAAGAAAATAGCTCGGCTAATACGACAGCTGTGCAGGGCGAAACTCAAACGGCAGAGCAGCATTACTTAGCGCTTGTGGATGCTTATTTTAAAGATTACCTAAAGCTTGAGCCCATCTACGCCACTTTTGTCGGTGTTAATGACTATAACGCCGATTTCGGTGGGGATTTAACTGAGGATTACCTTAAGGCTCGTCATGATCTTAACACTCACTATTTAGCTCAGGTGCGTGCGATAGATCCAAAGCAACTGCCTGCGGATCTACAGTTAAGTTATGACCTGTTCGTCTATGACCGTGATATGGCGTTAGTGGACGAAACTTTCCCTTCACGCTTTATGCCGATAAGCCAGTTCTATAGCACTGTTATTACTATGGTGCAGCTGGGAAGTGGCGAAAGTGCACAACCTTTTAAGACTGTCCAAGATTACCGTAATTGGGAACAGAGAGTCGATGGTTTTATCAAGTGGGTCGCACTTGCTGAAAATCGTATGAATCAAGGCATTGAAAGTAAAGTGGTACTACCTCGAGTGTTGGTAGAGCGCATTATTCCTCAGTTAGATGCTATGTTAACGACGGATGCGACTCAGAGTATTTTTTACTCGCCAATCCAGCATTTTCCCGAAAGTTTTTCAGAGCAAGATAAAGCGGAATTGACAGCTCGTTATCAAGCCATGATAGCCGAGCGTATCGTGCCAGCGTTAACGAACTTACGCGATTACTTTAAGCAAACCTATTTACTTAAATCGCGGGCGACTGATGGTTGGTCAGGTTTGCCTAACGGTAAAGCTTGGTATCAGCATCTGGCGAACTCACATACGACCACCACTATGTCTGTAGATGAAATTCATCAAATTGGTTTAGGTGAAGTGGCGCGAATTTTATCTGAGATGGATAAGGTGCGTGAGCAGGTTGGTTTTAAGGGCGATTTGAAGGCGTTTTTTGCGTCTTTATCTTCAGAGCCGCAGTATTTCTATAGCGATCGCCAAGGCTTGATTGATGGCTATATGGTATTAAAAGATAAAATCAATCATGTATTGCCTAACTACTTTAATGTGATGCCAAAGGCTGATTATGTGGTTAAGCCGGTTGAAAGTTTTAGAGAACAATCGGCAGCGGGTGCCTCTTATGAAGCGCCTGCGGTGGATGGTAGCCGTCCAGGGGTGTTTTATATCAACACTTATAACCTCAAAGCACAGCCTAAGTGGGGGATGACGACCTTATCTTTGCACGAGGCCGCTCCTGGGCATCACTTCCAAATCGCGATCAAACAAGAGCTGACTGGTGTGCCTGAGTTCCAGCGTTTTAGCGGTTATACCGCTTTCGAGGAAGGTTGGGCACTTTATGCTGAATACTTAGGTATTGAGATGGGGCTATTTACCGACCCTTACCAGTATTTTGGTAAGCTTTCCGATGAAATGCTGCGTGCCATGCGCTTAGTGGTTGATACTGGCCTTCATTCTAAAGGTTGGAGTCGTGAACAGGCGATTCAGTACATGAAAGACAACTCGCCTATGGCTGAGAGTGACATAGTCGCTGAAGTGGAGCGCTACATGGCGATCCCTGGTCAAGCTTTGTCTTACAAGGTCGGTCAGTTGAAGATTTTGGCACTGCGTGCCCGCGCAGAAAAAGCCTTGGGTGATAAATTTGATCTTAAAGCGTTCCACGATCAAATCCTCACCTCAGGTTCATTACCCATGGCGGTCATGGAAAACAAGATCGATCGTTGGATTGCGTCGAAACAAGCTTAGCCGTGTAAGATGCCGTTAATTGACTTTGTTGTCAGTGACGGCATTTTAAGACTTTTTTATTCAACAGAAAGTTTTTATACTGTTGATTCCAAACCTGTTAAAACGAATGTTTTAGTGGGAACTCAATGATATTTGGGGCAAATGTCTCATGATCCTTACAGGAGTTTTACTATGGTCCAGGCAACAGCAAGACATTTGTTAGTCAGCAGTGAAGAGCAGTGTCAAGCGCTGAAACAGCAAATAATGGAAGGCGCAGATTTTGCTCAAATTGCTCGCGCACACTCTTCTTGCCCATCAGGTGCCCAAGGCGGCGAATTGGGGTCATTTGGTCCTGGCATGATGGTCAGAGAGTTTGATGAAGTGGTTTTTAGTGCACCATTAAATGAAGTACAAGGACCCGTGAAAACGCAATTTGGCTTTCATTTACTTGAAGTGACCAGCCGCGCGTAAGTTTTGCCGCTTATCTAATACAGCTTGTTTGATACGGCAGCGTTTGCTGCCGTTTTGTTTTATATGCTCATCACGGAGTCACTATGCTGGAACTCTACACTGATAGATTGAAACTCAGGAGCTTACAAGATAGTGATTGGGAACATTTTTATGCACTGCATAACGATCCTGAGATTAATCGTTTTGTACGCGTTCCAGAGTCGCAAGAGGTGATCCGCAGTAAGTTTCAGCAGCGTTCTGATACTTGGTTCTACGGTTCTGGCGATTGGCTGACCTTAGTGATTGAGACCGTTGATACTGGGCAGTTTATCGGTTTAACGGGCCTTTATTGTCAAAGTTTCGAGGAACAGCGTGCCGAAGTGGGTTATTTACTGGCAGTCGAGGGGCACGGTAAAGGTTATGCGACTGAGAGCTTAATGGCGGTCATTGATTGGGCCTGTTTAAGTTTTAATGTACATAAATTTGTTGGTCATTGTGCTAAAGATAATCACGCATCGGCACGAGTACTCGAAAAGTGTGGTTTTCGGCTTGAAGGTTTACTCAGGCAGCAATTCAAAATAGGTGAAAACTGGCTCGATGAATCAGCCTTTGGCCTACTCGCCGATGAAAGACGTCTATAGCCAAATTATCTTCAGCGAATTTTGTACTGTGCTGGTATAATGCCGCAGGTTTATTTTTAGAAGGCGTGTATTAAGTGGCGCAAATTAATCAATTGGCTTTGCATTCTGGCGAAGATTTCATTGAATTGTACAAAGTATTAAAAGTGCAAGGCATGAGCAATGCGGGTGGTGAAGCCAAACATTTTATCGACGAAGGTCAAGTCACTGTGAATGGTGAAGTTGAAACTCGTAAACGTAAAAAAATTATCGCGGGCGACATCGTCAGCTTTAATGGTGAATCAGTTCAAATCATTGCGGCAGAATAAGCCTGAAACAGTGGAGCAAGAAATGCAATTTCCAGATGATGACAATGGTAAAATGCTGGCCGCAATGGCTGAAGCGGGAATCGATTTAACTAAAGAGTTAGATGTTGATTTCTTTTTGGTTTTTGATGACCAACGCGATGCTGAAACTGCGTTAGAAGAATTAACAAATTCTGACTTGGAAGGCGAGCTTGAGCTGAATCTGAATGATGAGCTTGGTAAGTGGGAAATCATTGTTTGTCTCAATATGGTGCCTGAGTACGATACATTGGTTGAACAAGAAGTCATGCTAAATGATTTTGCTGCCGAATTCGGCGGCATGACCGACGGTTGGGGCGTAATGCAACATCAAGACGGTGACGATGAGTTTATGGACGATGATGACCATGACCATGTTCACGGTGAGCATTGCAATCACTAATTTTGATGCGCTTTAAGCCTTGAATCTAATAAACCACCTTTTGGGTGGTTTTTTATTGATGTTTTTCTGCGCTCCGTTAGTGATCTCAATAGCCTCGTTTGGCACTTATAGCGTTATTGTGCCTCGCTTAAACTGAGATACGTTTAATGCAGATTAATGACGATAGGGCGCAAAAATCTCTAATAACCAGTCGATAAAAGCTTGAGCTTTTAACGGCAGGCTTGGGGATTTTGGGGTGAGTAAATAATATCGATAGGGACTGGTAAAGGGGGCGTCGAAGGGGATGACTAAGCTGCCATTTGCCAGTTGTTCTTCGATGAAGAATCGCGGAATAAGTGCTGCGCCCATGCCACTCGCAGCCGCTTGACTCAACATATAAAAATGCTCGACACCAAAGGTTTGTGCTTGGGTGAGTGTTAAACCCACCTTTTCCGCCCAATACTCCCAAAGTTCTGGTCTGGTGGTGTGTTTAAGCAAAGTGACATGATTAATGTCCTCGATATTTTGCAGTTTAGGCGCTAGTGAAGGCGCGCAAACTAAGCATAAATCCTCATCCATCAGCTTGATATAATTCGCGCCCTTAGGGATAACTGTGCTACTACGGATCGCAATATCATAACGACCTTGGCTAAAATCCACGGCAAAGTCGCCAATGGATAAGTCGACATACAAGTGTGGATGGCGGGATTTAAACTGCTCCATTCTTGGAATGAGCCAATTGATGGTTAAGCTTGGCAGCACATTGATGGCTAAGGTTTGCGGCTTAGTGGGCTGACGGCGCAAGTCACTGGTAGCACTAGATAGTGTTTGCAGAGCGGCTTGAACATGGGGTAAATAGCGTTTGGCTTCATCGGTTAAACCGACTTTTTTGTGTAAGCGTACAAAGAGCGCAAAACCTAAATAATCCTCCAATACTCTGATTTGTTTGCTGACTGCGCCATGGGTGACATGCAACTCCTTGCTGGCTAATGTCATGCTCTGTAAACGTGCTGCGGCTTCGAAGGCACGGAGAGAATTGAGGGGCGGTAGTTCGGCAAACATTTTATTTCCTACTGCTGGAAAATCAGAACAGGACTCGGGATTTTGTGTGAGTTTATCTCACGCTGTGCCGACAATAACTCCTTTGCGTTTATTTGGCAAACGCAGTCTAATGTTCGGCAATCACTCTCTTTTTTATCAGAAGAATAATAAATCATCATGGAATTTGAACTGACTCTACAAATCGCAGCGATACTTTTTGCCGTCGCTATGGTGGCTGGTTTTATTGACTCAATCGCTGGTGGCGGAGGCTTGCTGACCATTCCTGCACTTATGTGGGCAGGCTTGCCGCCTGCGGTTGCCTTAGGGACAAATAAGCTGCAGGCCTGTGGCGGCAGTTTTTTTGCGAGTTTGTACTTTGTCCGTAAAGGGCTGGTTGATCTTAAATCCGTTAAGTTAGCCTTGATTTGTGCATTTATCGGTGCGGCATTGGGTACGATTCTAGTTCAACTCGTCGATACTGAAGTGCTGGAGTTGATGTTACCTTTTTTGATTTTGGCTATTGGTTGTTACTTTTTATTTTCGAAAAAGATTTCTGAAGATGACAAACATCAAGTGCTGACTCCTACCGCATTTGCCTTTACTGCGGCATTGGGCGTGGGATTGTACGATGGCTTTTTTGGCCCTGGTACTGGGAGCTTTTTTGCGCTGGCCTTTGTATCGTTAGCGGGGTTTGGTTTGGCGAAGGCAACTGCCCACGCAAAACTACTTAATTTCTCCACTAACATTGCTTCGCTGATCTTCTTTGCCTTGGGCGGAAAAGTGATTTGGTTATTAGGATTAGTCATGCTGGCAGGGCAAGCGATTGGCGCAACCTTGGGTTCTCGTCTCGTGGTCACTAAAGGTACAAAGATTATCAAGCCATTGGTGGTGACTATGTCCCTTGCTATGAGTTTTAAACTTTTGGCGAGCCAATATAATTTATTTTCGTAAACTATTTGATATTAAGCATTTTATAAAACTCACTCATCAATAGACGCTCTTTAAGCTGCGCATGAGTGTAGCTTAGTGGCGTCCATCTTGGCTCAAAAGTTAAGCCGAGGTGGATATCACCCAAAAGATCCGCCAAATGACGACTTAAAACGTCTCATCCTACTTTGAGTTAGGTGTACTCTTTCAAGTTTTTTGAATAGTATTACCTGTCATTTTTAATACACTTTTTAGGCTTCTTATTGTTTTGGTGTGTATTTTAAATATTGTGTACATATTTAATCCGATTGATATAAGTGCAGTGTCTATCTTGCCAGTCTTATTTTGCATCGACGGGCGGCATGTGCGCTCGGGTTTAGCGCCACCACTTCTTTAAAAGAGCGATTATGAAATTTATCCACACCTCGGACTGGCACATAGGTCGTCAATTACACAATCAATCACTACTGGATGATCAAGTCTTTGTGCTCGAGCAAATTATTGCTCTAGCGGATGAACACAAGGTGGATGCCGTGATTGTGGCGGGGGATATTTATGACAGATCGATTCCGCCTGCAAATGCGGTCGCACTGTTAGATGATGTGCTTAACCGCTTAGTGCATGATTTAGGCCTGCAAGTCATTATGATTGCGGGTAACCACGATGGTCACGAGCGCTTAGGTTTTGCAGCAAAACAAATGGCGGCAAGTGGGTTACATATTATTGGGCCTTTGAGTGCTGACATTCATCCCATTACTTTATCGAGTTCAAGCGGTGATGTGGTGTTTTATCCCTTGCCCTATGCCGAACCTGCCACAGTGCGCCAAGTTTTTGAGTGTGAGGCGGCAAGCCATGAGGCCGCAATGACGCTATTGCTTGAACAAGTACGCCAGCACGATAGCCAAGGTTTGCCTAAAGTGGTGATAAGCCATTGTTTTTTGGATGGTGGTAGCGAGTCAGAATCTGAGCGGCCACTGAGCATTGGTGGCGCCGATAAAATATCGCCAACGCTATTTACTGAGTTTGATTATGTCGCTCTTGGGCATTTGCACGGACCGCAATACAAAGGTGCAGAGCATGTGCGCTACTCAGGATCGATTTTGAAGTATTCCTTTAGCGAACAACATCAACATAAGTCGGTGACCTTAGTCGAACTTAGCGCGCAAACGCCGATTAAAATTAGTTTATTGCCTTTAACGTCGATACGCGATGTCCGTATCTTAGAAGGGGAGTTAGCCACATTACTCGCCCAAGGTAAAACGGATATCAAGCGTGAGGACTACCTTATGGTCAGACTCCTTGATAAACATGCCATTTTAGATGCTATGGGAAAATTGAGAGCCGTTTACCCTAATGTGCTGCATTTAGAGCGGACTGGTCTGATGGCGGGGCAGCAACAAGTCACCTTGAGCCGAGATCATATCAAAAAAGGCGAGATGGACATGTTCCGTGACTTTTTCTCTCAAGTGTCCGGCGAGTCATTAACACAAGCACAGCAAGCCGTGATGGATGAACTCCTGACTAAGCTACACAATGAGGAGCGCCAAGCATGAGACCACTTAGCCTTTCCATGTCAGCCTTTGGCCCCTTTGCATCGACTCAAGAACTTGATTTTACGGCCTTAGGGACTAATCCGTTATTTTTGATCAATGGACCCACAGGTGCGGGTAAGACGACCTTGCTCGATGGTATTTGCTTTGCCCTCTATGGCAAAACCACTGGTAATGAGCGTGAAGGCAGCCAGATGCGCTGCGATATGGCCGATGATAGTCTGCTAACAGAAGTCACTTTTAGTTTTCAGTTGGGTAATAGCAGTTATCGTATTCGCCGTGTGCCAGAGCAAGACAGGGTTAAAAAAAGCGGTGACGGCTCAACGGTGCAGAAGCCCGAAGCTCAGTTATATAAGATAGACGCCGAGGGTAATGAAAGTTTGCTGGTAGCGAGCAAAGTCTCTGAGGCAACCGCTGAGATTGAAGCCTTAACTGGCCTCGATGTGGAGCAGTTTCGCCAAGTGATGGTGTTGCCGCAGGGAAAATTTCGCGAATTGTTAATGGCAGACTCTAAAGCCAGAGAACTGATATTTAGTCAGCTATTTCAAACGCATATATACCGACGTATTGAAGATTCCTTAAAAAGTAAGGCTGCAGATATCCGCGCCTTAGTGAAAGATCAACGCAGTCGCCGTGATGGCATTTTACAAAGTGCGGGTTTAGCATCCGATGACGAGCTTAGCTGTGAATTAGCCCAGCTCACGCCAGAACTTGAAACTGCCCAAAGTGCGAAAGAACAAGCATTACAGCAGCAACAATGGGTGATAAAAACCAGCGATGCCGCCCAGCATTTATTGGCAGAATTTGCGCAGTTTGATGCCTTAACTCAAATGGCAGTAGCGCTTGATGCACAGCAAGAAAACATGGCTGCGCAAACCTACAAACTGAATTTGGCCAAACAGGCGCAGCACTTGGCACCCATGCTTGAGGTGTTTGTGGCCCGTGAGCAGGAAGCCAAGGCGGCAAGTCTTTCCCTTGAACATGCGAAAACAGCATTAATCAATGCTAAACAAGCCTTCGATAACGCAGAGCTTAAGGCCGCTGATTTGCCCGTGTTGGAAGCGTCGTTACTCGAACAGGAACAGGTCAAACAGCAACTGAATGCCTTAGGGCCGCAGCTCAGGGAATTGGATAGGCTTAATAAAACCCTTGAACAAGAGCAAGCGCAGCTCATTAGCGCGAAAACACAACTTCAGAACAGCAAAAATGAGTTAACCACCGTAGTCCAAAAACGCCGTGAATTGGAATCCGCTCTGCCGCAACTACAGGCCAACAGCGAAACTCGCCTCTCATTGCAACAAGCGCATCAGCAGCAACAGCAGTTATTGTCTACCTATCAGCAATGGCAACAAGTGGCGGCAAGGGTATCGTCGACACAGGCAAAACTTGTTGAGGCTAAAGTCAAAGGGCGACAACTCAGTGCTCAGCATCAGCAAGCACAGGTTGCATATAAAGCCTTATTGTTGACTTGGCACCAAGGGCAGGCCGCTATTTTAGCGCGGCAATTACAGCAAGATGAACCTTGCCCCGTTTGTGGCAGCCAAACACATCCACAGCCAGCACAAAGTCAAGAGCCGCTCCCAAGTGATGAAGCGCTGCAATTAGCACTAGAGGCTGAAACGAATGCTCAAGAAATCCTGAGCAAAGCCAGAGCGGAATATCGTGGGCTACAAACGCAGTTAGAAACCTTGCAACAGCAAGCACAAGATCTCGCGGTCCAATTGGGCACTGCGGTTGATATTCCTTTAGGCGAACATACACATACCTTGTCGCAATACGCTTTCTCACTCACTCAAGCGGAGCAAGCCCATCAGCAGTTACAGCTGTTACAGCAAGAGATTGCATTGTTGCACGCACAGGAAACGCATCTACAACAAAAGCTAGAGCAAGGACAAACACACGACAGTGCACTGCAATCTAAAGTGGATCTATTGCAGGGGCAGTTAGCGCACATACAGCAAAGTGTTCCATCTGCGCTTGCAACGCTTGAGGCCTTAACTGCAGCAATCGCGCAAAATCAGCAAAGTATCAGCCAAATTAAGCAACAGATCACTAGTGTTAGGGAGCTCCAACAAGAGACTGGCCAATCTTTTGTTGCGGCTAAAGCGGCACTTAATGGTGCTGAAAATGCTGCTGAGGCGGCATTAGCCCAGCAAACGCGTGCACAGCAGCAACTCAATCAGCAATTAGTCGCAGCAGGTTTTGCCGATCAACAGGCCTTATTTGAGGCCATGCTGGATGAAGAACAACAGCGTGCATTCGCCAGCGAGATTGAGGCTTACCAGCAGCGCAGTGCTTTGACCAAGGCACAGTGCGAGCAGTTAGCGCTTAAGCTTAAGGATAAAGTACTACCCGATAGCATTAAGCTGGCTGCTGAGCTTGAGTTCGCGCAGCAAGCATTACACGCTGCCGAGCAGGCATGGCAGTTGCTTCACACTCGCACAGTATTACTGATGCAAACCCAAACCCAGCTGAGTATTGCCGATGCAAAAGCTAAGGTTTTGGAAGATGAATATGCGGTTATCGGCACCCTTGCAGATGTCGCTAATGGAAATACAGGTAATAAGATCAGTCTGCAACGTTTTGTGTTAAGCGTACTGCTTGACGATGTGTTGTTAGAGGCAAGCCACAGGCTACACCTCATGAGCAAAGGGCGTTATCGTTTACTACGTAAGGAAGATAGAGCCAAGGGTAACAAAGCTTCTGGGCTTGAATTGGAAGTAGAAGATGCTTATACCTCCAAAGTGCGTCCTGTGGCCACCTTAAGCGGTGGTGAAAGTTTTATGGCAGCATTATCTATGGCGTTAGGCCTATCTGATGTCGTGCAAGCCTATGCAGGTGGTATTAAACTCGATACTTTATTTATCGATGAAGGCTTCGGCAGTTTAGATCAAGATTCTTTAGAACTGGCCATTCGGACCCTGATGGATTTGCAATCCTCTGGCCGCATGATAGGGGTGATCTCGCACGTGTCGGAAATGAAAGAGCAGATAAATACCCGCATCGACATCAATAAAACCTCACATGGGAGCGAAATGACGATAGTTTTGCCTTAGTTGCTCATTCTCACAGAGTGCGATAAATAACAAATTGTTTTATAAGTGTTATTTATTGTATCTCCTGTGTGTTTAACATTCGGATAATACATGCAAAGTGAGTTGAAAATGCCAACTAGCGCATGTTTTTCATTAATGGTGCAACAAAAGAGTGAAATAGCGTTTGTCATAATCGGTTTTTTGATATAAGTTGGAAAAAATTCGGGCTTCCCTCAAAGGGACTGGTCAAAAATAGAACGCAAAGTTAACGAAAGGTGAAAAGCGTTGCAAACAGGCAAACCCAACTTTATCAACTTATCGCAAACCCGTTTGCAGAACTTATCATCGACCCAAAAGAACATTCTATTAATGGGTAGTTTGTTGATGGGTGCTGCGATGTTGATGCCGAATAATAACCATGTTACGCCAACTGCTCAGCGTATCCCTGTTGTTCTCGATATTGAAAATATTCTCCCTCAAGTTTCTGAACCTGAAGTCCTAGATCAAGCTGCACTCATTAATAATGCTCCCCAGTTTGAGCGAATTATCGTTTCCGGTGATACCTTAAGTGGGTTATTTTCCAAGGCGGGTGTTGATCAGCAGACTATGTATAAGGTTTTAGAAGCTGATTTAAACATTTTGGCACTTGATACCTTGTTACCTGGTAACAGAATGCAATTTTGGCTTGATAGTGAAGGCCAGTTACAAAAATTAGAACTTTATTTTAACGCTGCCCGCCAAGTGGTTTTTACGCGTTATGAAGACGGTAGTTTTAATGTTGAAGAAGTGAACGTTGAAGGTGTTTGGCAAAATCGAATTTTGACTGGCGATATTAAAGGTTCTTTCTACGTTTCAGCCCAAAAAATGGGTTTAGCCGCTGCAGATATTCAGCGAATTGAAGATTTACTCAAAGAAAAATTGAATTTTGCCCGTGATTTACGAGCTGGCGACAAATTCTCAGTTTTGGTAAATGATCAATATGTTGAAGGTGAACCGACGGGAAGTAGCCAAATTTTAGGCGTCAGTATTAAAAGTGGCCGTTCTGAAATTAGTGCATATCAATATTCTGATGGTAGTTATTATGATGCTAAAGGTCAGAGTTTAGTTCGGGCATTCCAACGTTATCCGTTAGCTAAACAACCGCGTATGAGTTCACGTTTTAACAGCCATCGCAAACACCCAATCACTGGGCGTATTTCTCCCCATAATGGAACAGACTTTTCTGTGCCGATCGGGACTAAAGTTATTGCACCTGGTGATGGAATTGTCAGTTTAGTTACGGACCATCAGTTTGCTGGTAAGTATATTGTGATTGAACATGGTGGTAAGTACCGTACCCGTTACCTACATTTGTCTAAGGCGTTAGTGCGTAAAGGTCAACGTGTAACTCGCGGTCAAGTGATTGCTTTATCTGGTAATACAGGTCGTTCGACTGGTCCACATTTGCATTATGAATTCCATATCAATGGTAAACCTGTTGATCCGTTGAAAGCCGATATTCCTATGTCGAGCAAGTTAGCGAATCAAGATTTACGCACATTCACTAATATGGTGAAGAGTCGTGAAGCTATAATGAACTTAGGTTAGCCAAACCTAAGCTAATAGAATTTATAGTATCAAAGTTTGAATAAACAATAGCACTGACTTTCTAGAAGAGTTTATCAATGCCGATGGAATGAAAATTTCATCGGCATTTTTGTTTCCACAATACTTATTATGGTAGACATTTTCCTGCTATCACGAGTACTGTTCGAGTTGTATAAAAGCTTAAAATTTGTTCGATTCGAAGTCGTGGCGATAAAACATAAGGGGATAAAATAGGTAGGATCTTCAGTTATAAGTGTTATAGCGAGTCATTCAAAAGGTTGTGAAGAGGAAAATTGTGCGGCTGAAGAGCTTATAACGTTTTTTATTAAGGACTGAACAGAGAACCCAATATGCAGTGCTAAATCGTGCCTATCAGCTTGCGTGGCGCCTTTGCATCACTTTTAATGCGCACTTGCACAATTTACCTTTTAATGCGGGACAGCCACCACAGGGTGATTTTTTAAAGGGACGTAATGCAAAGCTGTGTTCTGTGGGTAAAGGAGAAAGTCGAGTAATAATAGTCGATGAAAATGTCGCATCATTTGCGGCAATAAACTTAGCTTTCGCGAGTTTTAATTGTTTTTTGAGTGTTGATTTATTGCTATGGGCAAATTCTTGCTGAGCAATATGCTTAGAGAGTAATTGGGTGAGGTGCTTTCGTTGAGCCTTTTTATTCGTCAAAGATTTATCAGTCTGCGCGCGTAGATGTGATGAGGATGTAATAGCGTTCCCTGTGTTTGAAACAGATTTAACCTGTGCTTTGAGTAGCTTTTTAGCTTGCTTTTTACACCACTTGCTTAAGAGTTTGTCGATATTCTGTTTCGTCATTGTCATTACAGTATTCTGCAGCACTAGATACTACAACATTCTAAATGAAAACTATTATCAGTCAAGTTTTGGGCGAAAAATATACGAAGGTCAGGTGTCGACTTTATCTGCAGAATAAGGGGATATGTTAGCGTCGATGCAAGTCAATAATAAGCGCAAATCAAATTCAAACTGGTGATAATCCGGCTCCATGTGGGTACACAAATTATAGAAAGCTTTGTTGTGATCTTTTTCTTTTAAATGGGCTAATTCATGTACGACGACCATACGCAACAAAGGTTCTGGCACACGCTTTAAACGCGAAGAAATGCGAATTTCGTTCTTCGCTTTGATTTTATTGCCTTGAACTCGTGCTACGTAAGAATGCAAGCCAAGTGCATGATGGCTAATATTAATTTTGTCATCAAATATCACTTTTGAGAGCGGGGAGGACTGGCGTAAAAATTGATTTTTAATCGTCTGAGTATAGTCGTACAGCGCTTTATCGCTACGAACGCTATGTATGACAGGATGACGTTTCAGCAATAGCTTGGGTAATGTGCCAGCATCGAGATGTTGCTGTACCTGCTGCTGAATATCAAGGCTGTAACCGTTTAAGTACTTTAATGGATTCATAGAGGATTTAGCTCCGAATGACTTCGGAGCCTGAGTTCATCACATTACTTATACTTTGCCAAAAATTCGGCGATTTTGATGGGCATAAGCGGCTTCGAAAGCTAACTGCTGTACTTTTTTAAGATCTAAACTATCGAAATCAACTTGGGGTGGATTGCGCTTGTTTTGCTCTTTGATAGTGACAGGAGACAATAGACTGACAGGTAATTCCCCTAATTGAATGGCTGCTTCAAGTTTAAAGCTTGTCGCTGAACCCGCGAGTTTACCTTTTTGCTCACGTTCTATGATGACAACTTCATCAACGCGATAATCTTGCATAAGCTTATGAAAAGCGAAGTGAAACTCACGAATAGCTTCTGTGGTAGCAGATTGGGAAACGGTGAAAGACACCTTACGGCATTCTGGCACATTGAAGGTTTCACCTTCATAGCTCAATAAACTGATAATGGCTTCGCCACCTTTTAATTCAACACCACAAACTCTCATGTTACACCTTCAAAATATCGATAATAGCGCTATTGTAGCTGGAAATGACATGAGGATCAGTGTTTACCCTGCGCTTTTGATTCGCTTGGCGACAGACTGATAATTTTAGTATGTCAATTTCCAGTATTAGATCATGCCTATGTGATTTGTATCAGAGATAATATCTGATGTTAAATCCATCGGCATTTATGCATAAATTAGTTTTAAACTTCTTCAGTATCATTGTCTTGCAGTAATTGCGCCGCAGCAGGTTTTCTACGCATAGGAGCATCGCCGACATCCACGCCCGTGATGAAACGCTTATCCCGCGACGGTGCTGGTGTGGTTGCTTTGGTTCTTTTGCTCTTACCTTTAGCAAGCTCCGCTTTAGCAACACGTTTTACTGGCGTCTGTTTAGCTTTGCTTTTTAGACCACTAAATTTAGCTTCGAGGCCTGGAATTGTGCTGATCTCAAAGGTTTTTCTGAGGAAGACTTGGACTTTCTTAAAGTTGTCCCAATCTTTTGGCCCGACGAGCGATATCGCATCACCTTTTGCGCCTGCACGACCAGTACGGCCGATACGATGCACGTATTCTTCGGCAAATTTAGGCATGTCGAAGTTAACGACCAAGGACACATTGAGCAAATCCAGACCACGAGAGGCGACATCGGTTGTCACTAGTACTTGTTGTTGGCCACGGGCAAATTGGTCCATGATTTGGTTTCGTGCGGCTTGCTTTAAATCACCGCTGAGGGCGGCGGTCGCAAAACCTTGCGCGGTTAATTTAGCCGCTAAGCGCTCAGTATCAGGACGCGTCGCGGTAAAGATGATCACTTGTTTATGGGTTTCATCTTTGAGCAAACGGGCTAATAACGCTTCTTTATGGTCTAAGTGGTCACATAAAAAGATACGTTGATGAATATCGTTATGCTCAGAGTGAGCCGCGCCAATCGCCACATGTGCTGGATTTTTTAGTAATGTTGCTGCGATATCATTGATTTCGTCGTGATCTAAAGTGGCCGAAAACATCAGCGTTTGACGACGTTTATGATCGGCTGCATCGTTGATGGCTTTTAACTGCGGGGCAAAGCCTAAATCCAACATGCGGTCGGCTTCATCGAGGACTAATAACTCTAAGCCATTGAGAAAAAGATGCTTCTGTTCTAAATGATCGGCGATACGGCCTGGAGTCGCGACAATGAAATGCGGTTCTTTCGCTAGAGCTTTGGCTTGGTCATTAAAGTTTTCCCCGCCCAGTACGCTGATGGCCTTGTATTGGGTGTTGGCGACAAGGAGGCGAAGCTGACTATAAACCTGATGCGCTAGTTCGCGGGTCGGTAATAAAATCAAGACTCTAGGATCACGTTTCGACAGTGAGCGGGTAGAAATGACTCTTTGCAATGCGGGTAACAAAAACGCTAAGGTTTTACCTGAGCCCGTTTTTGATGACGCCATTAAATCTTTACCTGCCAATGCGATAGGCAGTGCTTGTTCCTGGATGGCGGTGGGTTCTGTGATCCCCATATGTTTTATGCTTTGAAGCAGACGCTGGTCCAGAGAAAAATCGGTAAATTGCAAAGGTATATCCCCTAAATCTTAGTAAGGGCAGATTATAGCCTTAATCATCCTTGCTCAGCTATCCACATCGGTGATTATCTCTGCTTCATGCACGGATTGATGTAGAAAGTGCACCATTTATGCTCTGTTGATTGTATTTATTTACATTGGTATTACAACCTCTTAATTGTGTCGTTTTTACCGATTGACAGTGGATATGGCAGGATTTTACGTTATCGTGTACTGCATTGAGTTACAGGAGAAATGATTTATGGCTAACGGAACAACCCCTTCGGTAGGTATTGCCTTGGGCAGTGGGGCGGCGAAAGGTTGGGCACATATAGGTGTATTGAATGGTTTAGCTGCCATGGGTATTAAGCCCGATAAAGTGGCTGGATGTTCGGTGGGGGCTTTAGTGGGTGCCGCTTACGCCCATGATCATTTACCCGAGTTAGAAAAATGGGTGCGCGGTTTTTCTAGTTGGGACGTGCTTGGCTTGATGGATATTCGATGGCGTAAAGGCGGGCTTATCGGTGGAGACAAGGTGTTCGATGTGCTGCATGCACGTATAGGAGATGTGAATATTGAGAATCTCAATCGTCCCTTTGCAGCCGTCGCGACTGACTTATACTCTGGTCAGGAAATTTGGTTTACTGAAGGGGATTTACGGCAAGCGGTACGGGCCTCTTGCTCCATGCCGGGGATTTTAGCCCCGGTCAGACAAGGAGAACGCTGGTTAGTCGATGGTGCTGTAGTGAATCCTGTGCCTGTTTCGGTCAGCCGTGCCATGGGCGTTGATGTAGTGATTGCAGTGGATTTATATGGCTATCATTCTGGGCGTATCCAAGTGTTACCCGTGAATATGACCAGTCAAAGGACTGTCCAAGCTGAAATGGATATGCCAGCGCGACAAGAAACGGGCTTTATGGATTTATTTGCCCGTGGCCGAGATTATGTCAGTAACCTAACCGATAAGTTTTCACTCGGTACTAAATCGAATCCGGGGATGATTGCTGTGATGTCGCAATCTATGGGTATTTTAGAGCAAAGGCATAAACGGGCGCGGTTGATGGGCGATCCACCAGATATTTGTATTGTGCCAGAGGTGGGAAATATCGGCACTATGGAGTTTCACCGTGCTGATGAGGCGATTGCCGCCGGCGAAGCGGCGGTGGAGAAAGTCGCCCACTTGATTGAAGCAGCGCTCTGGAAGGGCTGATGAGTCAAAATGTAGAGTTAAAAGTTTTATATAGATAGCGTTTGATTGCCAGATAAACAAAAGTCGGTATCACTTTTGCGATACCGACTATTTGCTATCTCATATTGAGATGTTTATACCGCTTTGTTGGTGACTTAGGCTAGTTTGACCAACATTTTACCGCGATTCTTACCTTCAAATAGACCGATAAAAGCATCAGGTGCTTGTTCAAGCCCTTGATAAATTGTTTGTTCTGCTTTTACTTTGCCTTCCGCTAACCATTGAGCCATTTTTGCGGTGAACTCAGGATAATGCGCCCAATGTTCGGATACGATAAAACCTTCTAACTTGAGTTTTCGCATTACAATTAGGGCTAAGTTGTCAGGGCCAGGTGTTGGAGTTGTGTTGTTATATTGCGAAATCATACCGCAAACAGCGATACGTCCATGATCTTTCATATTGCTTAGCGCTGCGGCTAAATGCTCGCCACCGACGTTCTCAAAATACACGTCAACCCCTTCTGGGGCTGCTTTTGTCAACGCTTGGGTAAGATTGCCACAAGTCTTGTAATTGATGACCGCATCAACACCATAACTTTTTAATAATTCAGCTTTTTCATCTGAACCGACAGAGGCTATTACACGAGCACCTATTAGTTTACCAATTTGGCAGGCTACGCTACCTACTGCGCCAGAGGCTGCGGAAACGAACAGTGTCTCACCCGCTTTTAAATCTGTAATGCGAGTCAGTCCTGTCCAAGCTGTCATGCCTGGCATTCCGAGTACGCCGAGGAAATGTGAATTATCAAGCGTAGTTCTGAAGGATCCCCTCATAAATCAGCCATAGCATAGCCATATTTGAGCAACTGATTGGCGAATAATACCCAGGCCGCCAGCAATTCTTTCTCCGTGATTTGATAATCAGGCCGCCTGAGTACCTCCAATCCCAAGCGAATCGTTGAGAGTACCGTTCGATGCCCAATGGTATTGGCCTGAAAATGCTTATCCCAGCCCTGTTGCTGTGCGTGTAAACCAACTAGCCACAACAGGCATTGAACCATCA